>DASUFG010000592.1:0-6654 GCA_036274715.1 Agriterribacter sp. | reverse complement strand
TCAATCCGGTCATCAAAATAATTGTTCTCGGTAGTAGCCGCAGATGATTGTGCTAATTCAATTGCCCCGCCGGATGCCAGCACTTCCCTGCGGAGCACGTCATATTTTCCATTCAAATCGGCCGTATTCATATTAAAACGGATCAATCCATTTCTGTTATAGCCAATTGGCCTGCTTTGAGCATGCTGAACCTGGCGATAGACAACAATGGTTCCGATTATTAAGACTATTGAAACCGTAAACTGAACAGCAACCATAACCCTTCGCGATATTGCCGCCGATTTGCCCGATCGAAAAGTGCCTTTCAGTACTTTAACCGGCCGGAAGGAGGATAGATACAGCGCCGGATAGCTGCCGGAAACAAAAGCCGTGATGAGTATAAACAAAATTGAAATTACCCAAAACACAGGATTGTTATAAGGCAAGCTTACTTTTTTATCCGCTATTTCATTGAACCCATTTATGCTTAATAGAACTATTCCAATGCTTATGATAAAGGCAACACATACCATTAAAAAAGATTCGCTGAGGAATTGCTTTACCAATTGGCTTCGTAACGAGCCTACTGTTTTACGAATGCCTACCTCTTTTGCCCTTTTTTCAGACCGCGCTGTACTGAGGTTCATAAAATTGATGCAGGCCAGCAACAGCACAAATATGCCAATCATGCCAAACAACCATACCAATTGAATTTGTCCCCCTGCATGCACGCCATTCTTCCATTCCGACCTTAGGTGCCAATCCTTCATTGGATGTAAGAAAAGAGCAACATTGTCGTTCGAAGTGGTTGGTTGCTCATTTTTTATCCTGTTCCAATAGATTTCTTTGATGCTACCCGATATTTTTTTCATGGATATGCCGGGCGCAGCCTCTACAAAAATGTTGAATGAACTATTCTTCCACTCGTCAAGCAGTGCTTTTACTCCTGCATTGGTATTCACCAGTAAATTAAACGGGCATAAAAAGCTGATATCACGGAACCGGTTATTATAAGGCAGGTCTTTATACACACCTATTACTTTTACCGCCTGGTTGTTTCCCAGTTTTATCACTTTCCCGATGGCATCTGAATTGCCAAAAAGAGCAGTTGCAAGAGACTGGTTAACCAGGATTGTATTTGGATCACTAAAACCAGTGTTGGCACCCGCTATAAAGGCCAAAGTGAATATTTCAGTAAAAGCAGGCTCCACGTACATTCCCCTCCGCGAAAATTGATTTTCATGATATGAAAGCATTTGCTCATTACTTTCTGTTGCCAACGTTACCTGTTTAAAATAATTACCATAAGTGGCCCTTAATTCGGTGGCGAGCGGAATAGGGAAATGGTTGCTATTCTCTGAAATGAACGATTCTCCATTTACCTTTTCTTTTCTTGCGAGCTGCGCAATATTCCCGTAGTTCTTATTGTAATTGTTGAACGATAATTCATCCCATATCCATAACCCGATCAGCATTGCCACAGCCATGCCCACCGCGAGCCCGCCGACATTGATAACTGATATTTCTTTGTTTTTAGCAAAATTTCGCCAGGCGATTTTGAAATAATTTTTGAACATAATTGTAAGCTTTGAGCCGTCAGCAATCAGCTTTCAGCATATTATTTAAGTATTTACATCACCCTGTATTCGCGTTCTGATGCTTCTTTGTCGCGTATCGTCGCTTTCATTTTCAAATTTTCAAATTGCCACATTCTCACATTTGTACTACTCCGTTCTCAAACTTTTAACCGGGTTTGCTATTGCCGCTTTAATGGATTGAAAACTGATCGTGGTCAATGCTATTAAAACAGCAATAAGCCCTGCAGCCAAAAACACAAAGGCGCTGATATGTATCCTATAGGCATAACTTTCTAACCATGTGCTCATGCCCCAATAGGTAACGGGTACAGATATGACAAATGCGATGAGAACAAAAAGCAAAAATTGTTTTGATACAAGAAAAAGAACTTGTTGTACCGATGCACCTAACACTTTTCTGATACCAATTTCTTTTGTTCTTTGCTCAATAACAAAAGCAGATAATCCGAATAAGCCGAGGCCTGCAATGATGACAGCAATCACTGCAAAAGCTGTGAATATCTGCTGCGTTTTAATTTCACCTGCATATAGCGATGCAAACTTATCATCGAGAAATATGTAGCTGAATGGGCCCTGCGGATTAAATGTATTCCATGTTGTTTTTAAATTATGCAGGAGGCTGCTTACATTATCGGTTTTTATCTTTATAACAAGGCCGCCGTAATTACGTCCAAGCATCATCATTAAAGGCGCAATTTTTTGTTTAGCGGAGGCGTAGTTAAAATCAGCTACAACACCGACCACTTTATACCTATGTTGCCCGGAGCCTATGATCGTTTTTCCCACAGGATCCAACTTGCTCCATCCCAGTTCTCTAACTGCTGTTGCATTTATCACCACGCCGTCACTGTCTGATCCATACTCTTTTGAAAAATATCTGCCTTTCTCTATTTGCATGCCAAGCGTTTTCACATAATCGTAGTCAACGTGATAGATGTTCATGTGGATTTCTGTGCCATTGCCATTTTCATTTTCAGGATGCACCTGTGTTCCGTCCATAAAATCGCTGCCTGGTATTGACCTGGCAATGGTAGCAGAAACAACACGGCTGTCTTTTAGCACTTCCTGTTTAAATGCATTCTGTCTTTCTCCCATGAGCCTCGCATCAGGCAAAAACAAAACCTGCTCTTTATCGTAACCAAGTTTTTTGTTTTGCAGGTAACTCAATTGTTGGTAAACTACCATAGTAGACATAATCAAAGTTGTTGACACAAAAAACTGAAAGACGATGAGGCCGCTGCGCAGCATATTTTTTTGCCCGCTCTTTACAGGAGATACCTTAAGCACTTTTACAGGATTGAAAGAGGAAAGGAAGAAAGAAGGATAAACGCCTGCTATTATGCCAACAAAGACCACCAGTGCAAGAACTGAAATAAGGAACTTGTATTGCAGAAAATAGGCGGCACTGATTTCTTTACCGGAAAGCTCGTTAAAATACGGAAGTATCAATAAAATAATACCAATAGCCAGCAGTAAAGCAAATATGCTCATCAGCACCGATTCTGATAAGAATTGTTTTATGAGTTGGAAGCGTTCAGAACCCAATACTTTTCTAACGCCAACTTCTTTGGCCCGCTTCACAGAACGGGCAATAGAAAGATTGGTAAAATTTATGCAGGCAAGCAGTAAAATGAACACTGCCAGCGCCGAAAAAATATAAACATATTGTATATCACCACCTGGCTCGAGCTCATACCGTGTATGTGCATACAGGTGAATTTTAGTAATGGGCTGTAAAGTAAATATAAATGTGTTGATGGATTTTCTTGCTTCGGCATAACTAATGCCCATATCATGCTGCACTTCAGGAACTACGTATTTCTCCACGAGTTGCGGAAATTTTTTTTCGAGTTTAGCAGGGTCGGCACTTTTATTTAGTTTAACATACGTAAACAACCCAATATTGCTCCAGGTTGGGTTGGTTATATTAAAAGTTGATAAGCTGATAAACGCATCAAAATGAAAATGGCTGTTTTCAGGTACCTTATCGAACACACCGGTAACTTTATATACGGCCCCATGCAGGCCTATATTCACCGACTTTCCTGCGGCCTTATTTTCACCAAAATATTTTTTTGCAAATGCTTTGGATATAACAATGCTGTTTGGTTGTACCAGCGCATCTTTTTCACTCCCCTCAGTCAAAGGGATAGAAAACATTTGCAAAAAATTTGGATCTGCAAACGCCAGTTTATCTTCCTTGAATTGCTTATCATTGTACTGAACAAAATCAGATGCAGTTGACAGCCTGGCAAAAGAAGTTATTTCAGGAAAAGCCCTTTTCATTCCTTCGCCTACAGCCCAGTCAACATTCGGGTAAACGGCAACGTCACCGTTTCCGGTCACTGATACACTGACGCGATAGATGTCTTTTGCATCTTTGGGGTAGGTATCATAATTCAGTTCATCCAGAACAAATATGGCGATCAGGATAAAGCATGCAAGCCCGAATGCCAGGCCAAAAACGTTTATGAAAGAAAATATTTTATTCTTTCTGAAACTCCGTAAGGCGGTTGTAAAATAATTTCTGATCATATAAGAAAGTTCAATGTTTGATAGTTGGAGTTTATGGTTCTTCTGGCTTCAGACCATAAACCGGAAACCATACACTTGAATATCATTCCGTTCGCAAACTCTTCACCGGGTTTCTTATGGCAGCCCGGATGGTATTCAGGCTTACTACTATCAAAGTCAGCAACAATACAACGAAGCCAACGCCAATAAACAGCCAGGCACTGATATTGATGTGATAGGTATACTTCTGCAGCCAGTTGTTCATGCCCCACCAGGTAAGCGGAACTGCAATAAGAAAAGCAATCAGCACCAGCTTTAAAAACTCTTTCGATATCAATGCCAACACCTGCTGCACGGTGGCTCCCAAAACCTTGCGAATACCAATTTCTTTTATCCTTTTTTCAATCGTGAAAGATGCTAAACCGGCAAGACCGATACAACAGATAAAAATGGCAAGCCCCGCAAAAATATTGGTGAGCTTGCTGATCAATTCTTCGGCCATAAATTTTTTACCGAATTCCTGGTCTGCAAATTGGTATTCAAACGGTACCAGCGGACTGTATTTCTTATAAATAGCTTCAATTGCCCCCAACGCTTTTTGCGTCGGCACACCCTTACCCGGCCTGATACTGTTTGAGTTAATATAGCCCGTTGAGTAATATATCATCAGCGGATCTACCGGTTTAAAGGGAGATTCCATCACCACATTATCGGCTATCCCGATAATGGTATACACCCTGCCGCCATACCGCATTTGTTTGCCTACGGGATCTTTTAACCCTGTAGCTTCTACTGCAGCTTTGTTTAATAGCATGTTAGCCGAGTCGGAAGGCGTTCCTGAGAAATCTTTTCCTTGCAGCATTTTTATGCCCATGGTTTTGGTGAAATCAACATCGGTAGACAAACCGGAAAAAATAATATTCAGGTTTTCGGGTTTGCCTTCCCAGCCTGGTGAAGGAGATTTCCACCAGATGGAAGTAATGGGTGAAGAGGTGCGGGTAACGGCATCAATCAATCCTGTTTTAAGCAATTCATCTTTGATCACGGTAAAATTCTTCTGCGTGCCTTCTGTTGCGGGAATCATGATGAGATTATTGGGATCATACCCGATATCCCTGTTCTTGATATGCTGTATTTGCTGGTAAATAATAACCGTTGCAGAAATAAGCAGGATCGAAATAACAAACTGTGCAACCACCAGTATATGTCGTGGTAATACCGTTTTTTTTCCTGCAACAAAAGTTCCTTTCAACACCCTCACCGGGTTAAAGGAAGAAAGATAAAGGGCGGGATAGCTGCCTGCAACAAAGCCGGTAAATGCAATAATAGCGAGTGCCAAACCCCAGAAATATAGTGTTCCGGCAGGCAGTTGCAATTTTTTATCAACCAGCATATTGAAGGCCGGCATCAATACATACATGCAGACTAAAGAAAATATAAATGCGATGAATGCGAGTATTATCGATTCAAGAAAAAACTGTAGAACCAATTGCTTTTTACCGGAGCCCAATGTTTTACGTATACCCACTTCCTTGGCCCTTTTCTCCGACCGCGCTGTCGACAAATTCATAAAGTTTACACAGGCAATCAGGAGGATGATGATTCCAATGATACAAAATAATCTTACATATTCAATCATGCCGCCCGTATTCTTTCCCTCCGTGAAATCACTATACAATCTCCATTTACTCATCGGGAAACTGAAGTAAGTACTAATCTTTTTATCGCCGGGATCATGCTTGATTTTTAATTCCGTTATTTTCTTGTCGAGCAACTCCATATCGGTGCCGGGCGTGGTTTGCACATACACGGCCCATGAGGAATTCTGCCAGTTGTTCATGCTCCTTTTTACATTCTCATCGGAATAGTTGAACGGCATGATATAGTCGTACTGCAATGTTGAATTGCCTGGTACATCCTCAACAACCGCTGTTACCTTTGCATCCCGGGTATTGTCAACACGCACTACTTTATTGATGGGGTCGCTATTGCCGAATAGTGCTTTTGCCGCCGACCGGGTCAGCACAATGGAGGAAGGTTCTGTAATGGCGGTTGTGGCATTTCCTTCGATGAACTTCCAGGAAAACACAGTAAAGAATTTATCATTCACGAAGTATCCGGCTTTCTTCAATTTAGTATCACCGTTCGCCAATATTACGGGCTGTTGATAGGTAATTACGGCAGCGTTTTTTACCTGCGGAATTTCGGCCTCAATTGCCTGGGCAAGTGGCATTACCATATTGGGGTCGGTGAATACCTGGTTGTTAAAATCCCGGTTTGCCATCACCTGGTATATGTCATCATAATTTTTGTGAAACCTGTTATAGGTCACTTCGTCCTTTACCCACAATAAAATAAACATCGTGCAGGTCATTCCAATTGTGAGGCCGAGCAGGTTGGCAAAGGCAAAGCCCTTGTTCCGGAAAAGATTTCGCCATGCTATTTTGAAATAATTTTTGATCATGATAAGCGAATTGTACAATGATGAGTATTGATCTACCGGGCGTGTTTCGAATGGTTTAAAAAACCCGGTATTCTGTAGAAATAAAACCCTAAAAAATAT
>DASUFG010000591.1:0-3055 GCA_036274715.1 Agriterribacter sp. | reverse complement strand
ACCTACCTGGCGCTTATCGCGGTGGCAGTCTTCATTATTATCATTGCCTGCATCAATTTTGTGAACCTTGCCACCACCCAGGCTATAGGACGGGCAAGGGAAATAGGGGTTAGAAAAGTGCTCGGATCTAACCGTTCGCAGTTGATCCTCCAGTTTCTTGGCGAAACAACCTTAATGGTGATGCTGGCGCTCGTGATTGGCATGCTGGCAACGGTTTTGTTTCTACCCCAGGTTTCGCAATGGCTGGATATTAAGATACACTTCACCGAATTATTTAGCCCATCTGCTATTGCATCGCTTTTGCTGTTAACGGTTGCCATGATTTTTCTTGCCGGACTTTACCCGGCATTTATACAATCCGCATTTAATCCTCTTCAGTCATTAAAAAGCCGGGCGACTTTGCCATTACGTGGTTTGAACCTTCGTAAAACATTGGTGGTGGTGCAATTTGCCATATCGCAGGTGATGATTGCAGGCACGTTGGTGGTTGCTTACCAGATGGATTTTTTTAAGAATCGCGATTTGGGTTACGATAAGGATGCGATTATTTCTTTTCGTGTACCCGATCAATCCAAACGGGATGTGCTGCAGCAGCAGTTGCTGAACAATCCAGGTGTGAAGGACTTAAGTTTTGCGTCCGGCGCACCTGCTTACAACAGTTCATATACCGATTTTAGTGCGCCTGAACTTGGGGTTTCAAAAGGGGATGTAATCGAGATAAAATTTATTGATGAACACTATACGGATATGTTCAAATTGAAAATGCTTGCGGGAGAGAAGGTGGTTAAGCGAAATGAAAATGATACCACGCATGAGATAGTAGTAAATGAAACGCTCATGCAAAAATTAAATATATTTCAGCCAGAGCAGATGATTGGCAAACACATCTTGATTAATGGGCGGTATGCAACTGTAACCGGCGTGGTTCAGGATTTTCAGAGTGAGTCAAAACATAAAAAGAGGAGAGCCTGTGCGCTTATATATCGCCCCCGGAGTTTTTATACAGCCTGCTTAAAATTGGAACCTTCCAATATGCGGCAAGCCATTGCAGCGGTAGATAAGACATGGTCGGCCCTCTTTCCCGACAATGTGTTTCAATATGAGTTTTTAGATGAACACATTGCCCGCTGGTACCGGCAGGAGCAAAAGGAGTTTGTTGCATTTAAAATATTCTCATTTATTGCTATTTTTATCGGTTGTCTTGGTTTATACGGACTGGTGGCGTTTGCAGCTGCCCGCCGTATTAAAGAAGTTGGGATGCGTAAAGTGTTAGGGGCTTCAATTACACATATCTTCCTCTTGTTCTCGAAAGAATTCGCTGTACTGATTGTAATTGCTTTTTTAATTGCATCACCGGTGTCTTATTATGCTATGCATAACTGGTTGCAACAGTTTGCGTATAAAGTCAATATCAACGCGGGTATCTTCATTATTTCAATTCTTAGTTCTATTGTTATTGCCGGTATTACTATCGCCCATCAATCAATAAAAGCAGCAATGGCAAACCCCATAAAAAGTTTACGAACGGAATGAAGAAGGTGAATGGTGAGTGGGCAATGCTAAATAAATCAGAAATCAAAAACTCAGTAATTTTATTTTATGTTTAAAAATTATTTCAAAACAGCCTGGCGCAACCTGGTAAAATATAAAGCCTTTTCCTTTATCAATATATTCGGGTTGGCAGTAGCCATGTCGGTTTGTATGCTGATGATCTTAATGCTTTCTGACCAGCTATCTTATGACAGCTTTCATAAAAATAAAGAGCGGATATACCGGCTGGCAACTACACCTTTAAATCGAACCAGTTTAAGGGCAACGATACCATTCCCGGTTGCCGGCGAATTGGTATCGGATTTTCCGGCCGTTGAAGATGCGGTATTCCTGCGAAGGGGCTTTGGAGGCGACGCGGTGTATGACCTGCGGTACGCTGAAATGAAAGGATATTTTTCAACGCCATCTTTTTTAAAGGTTTTTAGTTATGACCTGGAAGCCGGTGATGCCACGACCGCCTTACAAAAACCGGGATCGATAGTCATTTCGCATAAGGCGGCTGAACAACTATTTGGCAAGCAGGATCCGTTGGGCAAAACCATTAAGTTTTCAGACCGGGGATTGAATGAATGGACCGATGAAGGCACTCCGGGAGTTGATTGGGGTTTGTTTACGGTAACAGGAGTATTCGCCGATCATGGTTACAAGTCGCACCTGCAATTTGACGGTATCATATCCGCATCTACGCTGGACCGCTTATATGCAGAAAATAAAATTGAAAATCTTTCCGGCGACTGGATCAGTGACTCCAGAACTTTTGCCTATGTTCTTTTAAGAAAAACTGCCACTGAACAACAACTTAAACAGGCGCTGGATCAAATCACGCAACAACATTTTAAAGACAGCAAGAATCCGCAGGTAAAAGAATCAAGACTAACCTTCCAACCGCTAACAAAAATTAACCCCGGTCCCATCATCAATAATTCTCCTACCAATACGCTCCCGCTCTTTGTTTACTATATCCTGGGGGGACTCGTTTTGGTAATATTATTAACCTCCTGTTTAAATTACACAAGCCTGTCGGTTGCCCGCAGTGTTACCCGTTCGGGAGAAATCGGGGTGCGTAAAGTAATCGGGGCATTCCGGAAAGACCTGGTCATCCAGTTTTTATGCGAAACAACGCTTACTGTATTTCTTTCCCTGTTGCTCGCGAATGGCCTCCTGTTTATTCTGAAAAATGCCTTTCTGCATTTGTGGATTAATAGGTATTTAAAATTCGATCTGCAATTTAATGTGTACGTGTATGTAGCGTTTGTGTTATTCAGCCTGCTGATCAGTTTGATCTCCGGCATTTACCCGGCTTTAAAATTTTCCCGGTCCCGCCCCATTGTTATGATGAAAAAAACCGACAGCCCACACCTGGGAAAATGGGGCCTGCGCAGGGTATTAACGGTGAGCCAGTTTGCCATTTCGCTCATATTCATCATCACCTCAATGGTGATCTATAACCAGTTTAAGCATTACATGCAATTTGACTATGGATTCAATCCCAAAAATGTAGTGA
>DASUFG010000590.1:0-4271 GCA_036274715.1 Agriterribacter sp. | reverse complement strand
CGACGATTCGAATTTGCGATGGAGGGTTACCGATTTTACGATCTTGTGCGATGGAATGATGCTTTGTCGGTGCTGGGTGGATTGGGCTACACCAATCGCTGCAGGTATTATCCTATACCGCAAAAAGCGATTGACTTATCGGGCGGCGTATTAGTGCAAAACCCTGAATGGTAAAAATTGCATCCCCGTGATCATAGTGGTTACCGGGATGCATAAATACGTTCACTTTAAAAATTTGATCATGCACTTCAATAATAAAATCACAAAAAACGCTCTACTTTTTTTGGCGACCGGCCTGGTGCTTGCGAGCTGCCAAAAAATGGAACGCCCACCATTAGGCGATTATCCTAAAGACAGCAACCCGCCCGGCGGACCTTTGAAGTTTTATACGGCTTACGATGAAACAACAGTTGACAGTATACGGGCCAATTTTGGCTCAGAAAAAAATGTTACGTATGTAGACGGCATCACAGGGAAAGCCATGAGCGCTGATGCAACGGGGTATATTGTATATCCTTCTGCAAACGACTTCAAAAATGCAAAAAGTTTTACCGTTGCTTTCTGGCTCAAGAAAGACGGACCCAACCCGGCAGGCACCGGTACAGCTTTTGCATTTGGGTTGGCAACCACAACTGATATCTGGACAAGTATGGATATGTTTCTTGAGTTTGAAGATGCTGGCAACCCCAGCAGCAAAGATTCTGCCGCGGCCAAGTTTTATTTGAAAGATCAATGGTTTGAATTTGTTGGTGTTAAAAGGATTCCGAAAGTGCTCGACGGACAATGGCATCACATGGCATTTTCGTATGATGAAGCCAATTCAACACTTACCCCTTATTTAGATGGCGCACCGATAATGGGTTTGCCCGATGGTTTCGGAAAATTTAATAATAACGGCGGAGTTGTCGACCTTTCTCCCAGCGCGGGTGTAGTGGTAGGCGGGCCGGGGCATTACGCAGTAGGTAAAACACCCGATAGTTGGATGGGTAATTTTGGCGGCGCTATTGACCAATTCAGGTTATATGGCACTGCGCTCTCAGCATCGGAAATATCGTCATTATTTACCGGCAAAATGTAAAAATAAATAATGGGGTCTCAAAAATCAGAGGGTTGCAGATCGCCTGCGACCCTCTTGAGCTTATTGTAAACACTGCATAAAGTGCTGGCTATTATTATAAGTTAAAAATCAGATATGGCATCCAGTAAATCTACCTCTCTTTCAGTTTCATTATTGTTGCTGGCTGTTGTATCCTGTAATCAAAAAGACCAGCTTTTTACAACTCTGCCTTCCTCCAAAACCAATATTCATTTTATTAATACGCTCGAAAAACATCGCCTGTTCAACATCCTGTACTATTTATATTATTATGATGGCGGCGGTGTAGCTACCGGCGACATCAATAATGACGGGTTACCTGATATCTATTTCACCGCCAATACCAAAGGAGCAAATCAGTTATACCTGAATAAAGGCGATTTCACATTTGAAGATATCACAGGTAAAGCAGGTGTAGGCGGCAGCTCCGATTGGTGCACAGGGGTAACCATGGCAGATGTGAACGGTGATGGCTGGCTGGATATATATGTTTCATCCGTTTCAAACAGGTACGGACTGAAAGGGCGGAATGAACTCTTTATAAACAACAAGAATAACACCTTCACCGAAAGTGCCGCAGCCTATGGTTTAGATGTTTCATGCTTTACTACCCAAACAGCTTTTTTTGATTATGATCATGACGGCGACCTGGATTGTTATATCCTCAATCAATCCCATAATCCACACGCGAATATTGTAGACACTAGTGAACGCAGCAGGTACGATACACTGGCGGGCGACAGGTTATATCGTAACGATATGAATACGGATGCACATAGATTTACAGACGTTTCGGCTGAAGCGGGGATTTATCAAAGCAGCCTCGGCTACGGACTCGGACTGGCTATTGCTGATTTAAATAATGATGGCTGGGATGACATATATATCGGCAATGATTTTCATGAAAATGATTATTATTATGTCAATAATAAAGACGGTTCTTTTACCGAAGCAGGAGCAAAACATTTCAGGCATTACAGCCGCTTCAGTATGGGGAATGATATTGCCGATTATAATAATGACGGACAGCTCGACCTGGTTACTGCAGATATGTTACCGCCCGATGAAAAGACACTCAAAACTTATGGCAGCGATGAAAATTTAGATATGTATAAATTAAAACTGGAGCTGAAAGGATACCAGCAACAGTTCTCTAAAAACTGCCTTCAACGGAATAATGGTGATGGAATAAGTTTCAGTGAAACGGCATTACAAAGTGGCATAGCCGCTACAGATTGGAGCTGGGCGCCGCTTTTTGCCGATTTTGACAACGATGGCAAAAAGGATTTATTCGTATCGAGTGGGTTGGTAAAACGCCCCGTGGACCTGGATTATGTAAAATACGTCTCTGATCTGAAGTTCAGGGGAATGGACAAAACGGATCAATTTGATGAGGAAGCGATCAACAATATGCCCGATGGTGCCTCGCTTCCTTTTTTGTACAAGGGTGATGGAATACTTTCGTTCAGAGACATGAGCAAGGAGTGGGGAATACATGATTTAAAGAAAGGCTATTATAACGGGTCGGCCTATGCCGACCTCAATAACGACGGTAAATTAGACCTCGTCGTAAACTGCATCAATTCGCCAGCAGTTATATTAAAAAATAATGCTTCCGCCAGGAATTTTCTCTCTATTGCGTTCGAGGGCAACCGAATGAACACCACCGGAATTGGGGCCAAAGTATATTTATTTAAAAATGGCAACCTGCAGTACCAGCAGTTAATGCTAACCCGTGGCTTTCAATCATCCTGCGACACCAGACTCCATTTCGGGCTGGATTCAGCAACTCTAATTGACAGCCTGCTGATCATATGGGAAGGTCAAAAATACCAGCTACTTAAAAATGTATCGGCTAACAAACAAATAACCGTTTCGGAAAAGGATGCGGTTGATTCATTCGCGTATGACGCATGGTTCCCGCCACGAAAACCAGTATATGCTGACGTAACCGGGGAGGTAAAATGCAATTGGTCACACAAGGAAAATAACTTTCTCGATTTTAACTGGCAATACCTTATTCCTCACGAACAAAGTACCCGCGGCCCTAAAATGGCCGTGGCGGATGTAAACGGCGATGGACTAGATGATTTTTATGTTTGCGGGGCCAGGCTCCAGCCCGGTGCTTTGATGTTACAACAACCGGGAGAAGCATTTATTTCGTCCGATACGGCACTATTTACAAAAGACTTGATGTATGAAGATGTAGATGCCGCTTTTTTTGACGCCAATGGTGATGGATTTCCCGACTTATACGTGGTAAGTGGTGGAAACGAACTATATGGCAACGACAATTTTTTACCCGACCGTCTGTATATAAATGATGGAAAAGGAAATTTCGCTAAATCCACGCATTCGTTGCCGCCGATTTTTCAGAACAAGTCCTGCGTATCCATTAGCGATATCGACAAAGATGGCGACAAGGATATATTTGTTGGCGGCTTAGCAGATGCAAAAGCCTATGGAATTCCCCAAACTTCTTATATACTCCTCAATGATGGCAAGGGTGTATTCTCCGTAGCAAGTAATGATATTATTCAATTGAACAACCTCGGTATTGTGACTGCCTCAGCTTTCTCGGATATCAACAACGATGGTTACGATGATCTCATTGTTACAGGCGAATGGATGTCCATGACCATCTATGTGAATAAATCAGGAAAATTTGAAAAGACAGTTATACCTTATTCAACCGGCTTATGGCAAACTATTCTCGCTACCGATGTTAACGGGGATGGATACACAGATATCCTGGCAGGCAACTGGGGGCATAATACTAAACTTTGGGCGGGCAAAAATGGACCTTTGAAATTGTATGTAAAAGATTTCGATAAAAATGGCAAAATAGAACAGGTGATGGCCTATACCGTAGATGGCAAGGAATATACTTTTTTGGCCAAAGATGAATTGGAACGACCATTGCCGGTTTTAAAAAAGGCATACCTGAAATACGGTGAAGTGGCAGGTAAAACGGTTCAATATATGTTCTATGATCTTTTTAATGATTATACTGAGCTCCAGGCGGAGGTATTGAGTTCCTCTTGTTTTATGAATGATGGCAAAGGAAATTTCAACAGGCAGGACTTGCCGCAAGAAATGCAACTGGCACCGGTAATGGCTTTTGCGTCTTCAGCTGCAAAAAATAGCTATATAGCAGGTGGAAACTTTTTTGGAG
>DASUFG010000589.1:0-7675 GCA_036274715.1 Agriterribacter sp. | reverse complement strand
GAAACATAAAAATTTTACGCGACACACTCAATAGCATTGAAAAAGAAAACAGCATCGCACCTGATAACGCGGATTTCAATTTTGCTAAAAGTAAAATGCTGCTGGTGTACGATGCGGCAACCACAGATCACTTTTTTGAGCTGCTCATGGGAACAAGTACCTTCTCCGCGCCATTCATAACCAGCGAAGAAGGTTTGCCCCAAAAAATTACAATGGCAGATACGCGATTGGGTTTTGACCCTTTTACACAAAGAATTACGTATGCCGGCATTGTATCAACCGCCGCGAAAACGCTCATGGAAAATGCAGCGGACAGCCTGGTGCTCGCAGATATGGGAACCATTACCACACAACCACTTCTCAATAACTTTATTGCAAGTTTTAAAACAGCCGTGGGGCAGCTGTTTGCAGACAGTAATACAGACCTGGCCTCTTTCGCCACCGACTTTCCTGAACTGAAAACCATTTACGACGCTGTAACAGCGGAAACCACCCCCGCAGGTCAAACCAAAAAACTCGTGGAATTAATATTACCCGAATTAAAATACAAACTAAAAAACAATGGGTTAAAACAGGCTTTGATCGGCATTTTGAAATCTGATCCGGATACCATAAATGTGTTAACCGGAAAAAAAGAAACGATACAATCAAGCGCCGATATAACACAACCGGTTGTATACGATTTTATGCAACTGGAAGAGCAACTGGTTTTCGATCAAAACAAAACCTACCAGTTTTATTTAGACGTGCCGGCAACCGACGACTACCTGATGTATATTACCGCCGCCCAAAATACGGTGGTTAGTTTGGTAATAGATGGGGAAACTATTATCAATAATACTACGATCGGCACCTCCAAAGAAGCCAAAAATGTTTTGCCACTGGCCTTGACCACAGGTATCCTGCACAAAGTGGAAATGACCATTGCCGCTTTACCTGCTGCCGAAACCGCTACTTTATCGTGGCGGACGAAAGGCATTGAAAAATCAACTATCCCCGGTTCATCGATATACAAAACAGATAGGGTGGGTTTTGCTAAAACATCGCTCACCAGGTTATCCAAAGCTGCACAACTGCAAAACCTTTTTAAATGTACGCCTGCTGAACTGGAATATTTTGCCTCTGTAAATGTTGAAACAAAAGGTTTCTTAAACAATTTGGATACAGACGGCTCTATCACCATCACCAACCTTGCAGCACTCTGGAATAAGATCAGGTTGCTGGCTGAATTTAATATCATTAAAAAAGAAACCGAACCGGAAGAAAATACATGGTTACAGGTACTACAGGATCCGTCTGTAAAAAATGCCCAAAACAAATTGCTCCTGGAATATTTCAATATGTGGCAGGAAGCAGATCTTGCCGCTGTATTGTTGCACCTGGGATTTAACCGTAATGATCTTTCAAAACTGAGCGTTTTGCAAAAAGTGATGACCGCAATGGGAGTCCTAAGCAATATCTATTATCCCGCTACCGACGTGCTCACCTGGACTAGCAACGACCCCTCATATGAGTTGGTTGCTGGCATTAAGTCTGCCGTTAAACAAAAAGTAACGGAGGCAACCTGGCTCGATACCATGCAAACTGTGAGCGACCCTGTTCGCAATTTATTGAGAGATGCCCTCGTGAGTTATGTACTCCAATATAAAAAGCCTTCCCCGGAAATAATTAATGCAGATAAACTCTATGAATATTTTTTGATCGATGTAGAAATGGATGCCTGCATGAAAACATCCCGCATACGTATGGCCCTCTCAACAGTGCAGTTATTTATCCAACGCTGTTTGATGAACCTGGAGCCCAGTGTAGACCCTGCCTCCATACGGGCGGACCAATGGGCGTGGATGAAACGATACCGGGTTTGGGAAGCTAACCGAAAAGTATTCCTCTATCCCGAAAACTGGCTGGAGCCTGAATTGAGGGACAATAAGTCGTCGATATTTAAAGAGTTGGAAGGTGAACTACTACAGGCAGAAGTTACCGATGAGTCGGCCGAACTTGCCTTTTTAAATTACCTGAAAAAATTGGATGATATCGCCAAATTGGAAATGGTGGGCATGTATCTCGAAGAAAATGAAAAAGGCAACCAGGATGATGACATACTTCATGTAATAGGAAGAACCAATGGTAATACCAGGCAATACTATTATCGCCGCCACGAATACGGATACTGGACGCCATGGGAAAAGATAACGCTTAGCATAGAAGGCGATCATGTTTTTCCTATAGTGTGGAGAAAAAAATTGTTCCTGTTCTGGTTAAATATTTTTGAAAAGCCGATAGAGGTTAACAATAGCACTTCACCGCAAACCATGTCTACATCCCCCTGGGGCAATCAAAAAAGAATAAATGTAGAAGTCAATATGTGTTGGGGAGAATACTATAAAGGTAAATGGACATCGCCTAAGTCAACGGAATTGAAAAAACCCATGGTCATCACTTATCTTTCTTCATTTGAAAGCGATAAGCTGCTTATCTATGGAAGAAAAGATATTGTTGAAAACCCGGCCGGTAAATTCAGGGAACGTTTACTTTTTAATTTAAGATACCGGGGCGGCGGTGGCCAGCAAAAAGACGCTGTTTTTACCTTTACGTCTAAAAATGCACCTCCCTACCTTGAATACACAAATGACGCTGAAATCTACGATAAACTAAAAGTTGGACTAGACACCCTTTTCTTTAATCCATATTATGGAACTGCTGAACCAACAAGTTTATACTATACTCAATTTTCGATGCCCGGAAAAAATCTGAAAGTCAATATCAAACAACCTTCGGGTGCCGATAAAGATGAAATAACCGAAAATGTATTAACTAAAAAAGACAAGTTAACGCCTGGTTTTTCCATCTTACCCTTGCGTCATATCGTGGAAAATCAGTTTGAAGCCCCCCTTTCCTATGCCGATGAGCACAGTACTCTTTTTGTACAGCCCGATGAGGAAACCTATATACCGTTGAGGATATACGATGATTACTACCCACTATATGAAGTGCCTTTCTTATACGAAGAGATCCCGCTATTAGTAGACAAACCCATACCAGGCTGGCCTCCTGAAGAAATGGTAAATATTGGCGACGATGTAATAATCAACAATCCATGGGATTGGAATAAAGAATACATAAAAACCAATACAAATTATCAAAAGGTGCTGCCCGTTAATGACACCTTCATTTTTGAAGGCATCGAATTTGGTACAGCTGGAAAAAACATAGTCCCCGGTCAAATCAATTTTTAATCCTCTTAAATCTTCATATCATGGCTGCTCCAACAAATTTTCATAACACGGCTGTAAATAACGCAACAGTGTCTGAAACCTATAAGAACTGGACGATAAAACAAAAAGAAAATCGCAAAGTAAAATATAAGTTTTCCACGCACTACCATCCGTATACAGACGACCTGATTGAAACCCTGAACAGGGACGGGCTGCCGGCTTTATTGGATGCCGGGTATCATAAGAGCCTCGAACAAAATTTAACCAATTGGTATGCCCCGGGCAGTTATGCATTGTCGCCATTTCCTAAAGAGGAAATTGATGTGAGCGATGAAGGTCCATATTCCATATACAACTGGGAACTACTTTTTCACGCACCGCTTACCGTTGCCGTGCATCTCAGCAAAAATCAACGTTTCGCCGAAGCTCAAAAATGGTTTCATTTTATTTTTGACCCCACCAGCAACGATAAAACCATTCCTTCGCCACAGCGCTTCTGGAAATTTCTTCGCTTCCGAAATGAAACAAAAACAGAGTTCATACAGGAAATGTTATTGGCTTTGGCAAAGAATGATGACAATGAATTGAAGCAGCGCATCGAAAAAAGCATCCAGGCCTGGCGCAATAAGCCATTTCAGCCACATGTAATTGCCCGCACACGTTATCTTGCTTACCAGTTGAATGTAGTGATGAAATACCTTGACAACCTGGTAGCATGGGGCGATAACCTTTTCCGGCAGGATACCATAGAAACGCTCAATGAAGCCACACAGGTGTATGTTCTTGCGGCCAATATCCTGGGACCCAAACCACAAAAAATTCCGCCCCGTGGAAAGAGTACCCCCAAAACATACAAACAATTAAAAGATATCGGTATCGATGCTTTTGGCAATGCATTGATAGAAATTGAAAACGACTTCCCGTTCAACACCAGTCCTACCTCCTCAACATCAGTCGACAGTGGTAGTACGGCCGCCGCATTTGGCATTGGCAGGTCATTATATTTCTGCATACCGCAAAATGATAAATTACTGGGCTACTGGGATACCGTTGCCGACCGGTTATTTAAAATAAGGCATTGCATGAACATCGAAGGCGTAGTTCGGCAACTGCCTTTGTTTGATCCGCCTATTGATCCGGGCATGCTGGTGAAAGCTGTAGCCGCAGGGCTTGATATTGGCAGCATTATCAATAATATCAACCAGCCATTGTCTACCGTTCGCGGGCCATTATTGCTGCAGAAAGCATTGGAAATATGCGCCGAAGTAAAATCGTTGGGTAGCGCTTTACTCTCTGCATTAGAAAAAAAGGATGCAGAACATATTTCGCTCATGCGCCATCAACACGAATTGAACATTTCGAAACTGGTGCAGGATATAAAATTCCTGCAATGGAAAGAATCGGAAGCAGCCACTGAAGCACTCTTAGGAAGCAGGGCAAACGCTTTTGAAAGATACCGCCATTACAAAAAAATTTTAGGGAATAAGGATGGCGATCTTGATAAATTAAAAACAATTGAGTTGGCAAGAAAGGAATTAACTGAAGAAACCTTTGACGAAGTGTATGCGCAGTTCATCCAGGAATATGCCAACGAACTGGCTAAGGAGGATTACAGGAAAGAAACCTCTGCCGGGGGCATTATGGAATTTGCAGGTGAAGTAATAACGGGACTCTTTGGCGGCGAGTTGGGAAAAACATTGCCTTTGAATAAAAATGAAAATGCGGAATTAAATATTTTCTTACCGGCCTCCGACACTTTTGGCACAGCCTCAACCGTACTCAAAGGCGTTTCTGCCCTCGTAGGCTTAATACCGCAATTCAATGCACATGGCACCCCGCTCGGAGTAGGCGCCGCAGCGGGATTTGGTGGTGTTCAATTAAAAGCGGCGGCAGACGGTGCTTCCGAGATTGCCCAAAAAGTTTCAGCGGCCTTTTTGTCAAGCGCCGAAAGGGCTTCGAAGATGGCAGGGTATAACCGCAGGGCAGAGGATTATGTCTTTCAGGCCAACATGGCAACTTCAGAACTCATGCAGTATGGCCGACAAATTATTTCATCACTGATTCGTGAGCAGATCACTAAAAAAGAATACGAAAATTACCTCAAACAAATCGAACAGGCCGAAGAGGTAAATGCTTTTTTACAGGATAAGTTTACCAACGAAGAATTGTATAACTGGATGCAGGGTGAGATTTCAAAAATATATTTTTCCTGTTACCAGTTTGCCTACGACGTAGCCAAGAAAAGTGAACAAACCCTAAAGTATGAACTGATGCGCCAGGAATTTGATACGCTGGACCTTGTAAAATTTGGGTATTGGGATAGCACCCGTAAAGGATTACTGTCGGGTGAATCGCTGTACCTCGATTTGAAGCGACTTGAAATGGCCTATCATGAAAACAATAAAAGGGAATATGAAATTTCCCGGCATATTTCCATGCATCGGTTAGACCCTATGGCGCTCCTCAAACTTAAGGCAACAGGCTCCTGCGAAATTGAAATACCGGAATGGATATACGACCTGGACAGTCCCGGGCAGTTTATGCGCCGCATTAAAACGGTAGCCATTTCCATTCCCTGCACTACCAGTCCCCTTACTTCTGTTCATGCCAAATTATCCTTGCTTCAGAGCAGCATCCGTATTTCGTCTTTAAAAGGAGACGATTATAAAAGAGCAGGATCTGAAGACAACCGGTTTCGCGATTTTAACGGCGCCATCCAGTCTGTTGTTACCAGCACGGCGCAAAATGACAGCGGTTTATTTGAAACGAATTTACGCGATGAACGTTACCTTCCTTTCGAAGGCGCAGGTGCTATCAGCAAATGGAAAATAGAATTGCCCAACGGCATCCCCCAATTCGATTTTGAAACGATCTCCGATGTGGTGTTGCATATCCGCTATACCTGCCGGGAAGCCGGCCATTTAAGCAGCCTTGCCACCGATCTTATTAAGGAAGAGATACTACAGGCGCCGGATGGTGGTTTGCTGCAATTGTTTAATATAAACGGCGAGTTCGCCGATGAATGGAATGTGTTTAAAACTGCAATGAATAATGCCGACAGGAGCCTAACGCTCAACATCAATACCAGCCATTTCCCTTACTGGACTAAACCGCTGGGTATGGATGATGTAATTACGGCAACATTTTGCAGCATAGACTGGAAAAAGAACAGGTTAACGATCGCCACCGAAAACCAGGATTTTGATGGTGATGCGGATGCCGGGTGGAACTTGACCATAAATAATACCAAAGCCATTCCTTTTAATTTTCTGAATAAAATCAGAACTGAAAACAGGGTGGTTTATATGGCGGTTTCATACAGGGCTAAATCGTGAAATGAATAATGGAATCGGGGTCAATTTTTCCTTTAGAAGCCGGTAGTGAGCTGCTCATGAGCCGAATAAGCAGGCTATTCGGCTCATAGAAAATAATTGCTTTCGGGTAGTCACAAAGAACTTCGCACTTATAACGCTGATGACTCTTGCCGTGCCAAAAAGCAAAAGGCTCGTAAAAAACACAATACAGACGGCACTCTTAAGTTAAACAAAGATGGCTCGTTGCCTGTTACCATGCGAAGTACAGGATATTCGTATGTGTGATCTCCGCAGAACTTTGGGAAGTTATATGGCCATAAGCGGTATTAGCTTACCTACTATTGTTGAGGATGCTATTAACATCGCAGCCTACATGGTGATTCTTGAATAGGCTATCAATAGAAATCAATGGGCCATCTGCCAGTCCCTGGCTCATGCGGCGATTAAATCCAATATTCGCCGCATAAACTGCGGTAATTATATTGAACTTGCGGCGAAAACATGCTATATTCGCCGCATAGGGCTATAAATGGACAAATACATACACCAACTTAAAGACTGGCCGGAATTCCAGTGGGATCAGGACAAGCTGGCTCCGCTATTGGCACAAGTACGTCACCGGCAAGGAAGACTGCTTGGCCGTATGGAAGGGCTTGGCTTTAGTTTGCAAGCCGAGGCAACCCTTCAAACCCTTACACTAGATGTTTTAAAATCCAGCGAAATAGAAGGCGAATTACTCAATCCAGATCAAGTGAGATCATCTATTGCCCGAAGGCTCGGAATGGACGTGGCCGGGCTTATTCCCGCTGACAGGAATGTCGAAGGGGTTGTTGAAATGATGCTGGACGCAACACAGAATTATAAAACCGCCCTCACCGATGAACGCCTGTTCGGGTGGCATGCGGCACTTTTCCCAACGGGAAGAAGCGGCATGCATAAAATCGTTGTAGGAGCTTGGCGAGGTAATGCCAAGAATGATCCCATGCAAGTGGTTTCTGGGGCGATGGGTAAAGAGAAAGTTCATTATCAAGCCCCCGACGCTGATTTACTAAACGATGAAATGAGTGCCTTTATCAAATGGTTCAACAAGCAAACCGCAATAGATTCCGTCATTAAAGCAGCAATAGCCCATTTATGGTTTGTAAC
>DASUFG010000588.1:0-10628 GCA_036274715.1 Agriterribacter sp. | reverse complement strand
AATATATATATTAATAATTATACATATACAATTATTTTGACTATAACAGGTTTGGATGCAAATTGATCAGCAATAGCTATTTATATAAAAAAGTCCGATTCCCTCCAAAATTGTTAAGCAGCAAAAAAATATCCCATGTTGTCTAATACTCAAACATGATGTTAAGATTAGCAAAATGTTAATATTTGTTAAATCTTTCTATCTTTGACCCTTCATTTTAAAATTAAAACATGAGAAAATCTTTAGCACTGCTGGCTATGCTGGTACTATGTTCGGCATTGGCATGGTCTCAAACAAAAACCGTAACCGGTAAGGTTACTGACGAAAATGGTGGCCCTGTTCCCTTTGCCACCGTAAAGATAAAAGGAAGCAGCAGCGGCGTTGCAGCCGACCAAAATGGAAATTTCTCGATTTCCGCCGATCCCAAACAAAAACTGGTTATCAGTGCTGCGGGTTTCGATAGCCAGGAAATTTCCGTAGGAAACCAGTCTGTTATCGGCGTTAGTCTAAAGGCTGCTGCCGTTTTGCAGGAAGTGGTGGTTACGGCCTTAGGTATCAAGAAGTCGGAAAAAGCTTTGGGATACTCCGTAAGTAAGGTAGATCCAAATACTTTGCTACAAAAATCGGAGCCCGATGTTTTGAAGAGTCTCCAGGGTAAAGTTCCCGGGGTGGATATCCGATCTTCTCAAGGTACACCCGGCGCTGCAACCAGGATACAGATCAGGGGTAATACTTCCTTTTTTGGAGACAATCAGCCATTGATTATTGTTGATGGAATTCCTTATAGCAATGATCAGATAACCTCCGTGAACCAGGTTAGTAGTGGTGGAGCTTATTCTACCGGTTTATCAGATTTGGATCCGAATGATATCGCCTCCATGAACGTATTGAAGGGTTCATCTGCAGCGGCATTGTATGGTTCACGGGCTTCAAATGGTGCGATAATTATCACTACCAAGTCGGGAAGTGCAGCCAGGAGCAGAAAGGGCCTGGAAGTAAGCTATTCCAGCTCGTATTCTGTTGAAAATATTGCTAATTTGCCTGAATATCAAAATAGCTATGGAACAGGTAGCCAATTAAATGCCGGTGGATCATCCAACGGTTCCTGGGGTGCTAAGTTTGGAACCATTGATTCTGTTGGAACCTGGTCGCCATACAGAGAACTGTTAGGTCCAAAAGTGGCCTATCGGGCCTATCCTGATAACGTAAAAAGTTTATTCAAAACGGGGAACGTCATTGAAAATTCTATATCCGTTAATGGGGGTGATGATAAAACTTCAGTTGCCCTTACTGCGTCTCAGCTTAATCATAATGGATACGTGCCTTACTCCTCTTTTAAAAGAACTAATATTGGTTTGGGAGGATCTACAAGGTTAGATTTCGGGCTTAATATCCGGGCTAATTTCAGTTATTCGAATTCAAATCAACAAGGAGGTTTTTTTGGAGAAAACCAGGTTGATTTCAGCTCTCAGTTTGCCAGGTCCTTATTTCTGGGTCGTAGCTGGGATTTAGACCTGCCTTTCGAGGACGAAGAAGGTAATAACCTTACTTTTTTGGATGGCCAGTTCGACAATCCAAAATGGTCGGCCAAGTATAATAAAGTAATCAGCAATGATGAAAGATATGTGGCAGGGTTGCATGCCGATTTTAATATCAATCCATGGATAAAGGTGGACTATAACATTGGAACCAATGTGGCGACGGTTAACAGGCGAGAGATTACAGAAATAAGTTCTACTGCTGCTTCCGCTGAAGGATTGGGAAGGCTCATTCTCGATAACAACAAAAAGGAAGAAATAGAATCTAACTTATTGTTGACGCTGACTCCAAAGATTAATGATGACTTTCACTTAAGGGTGGTTTTGGGAAACAATATCAATCAAAGAACCATAACCAGGCAGGCGAATACCGGTAAGAAATTTATTACGAGAGGTATTTATACCTTAAGTAATACTGCCCAACAGTCATTTGGCGTGGATCTAAATTACGATGGTAACTATTATTACGGCGACACTTATTCACGAAGAAGACTTGTTGGTGCGTTTGGTAGTGTTAACCTGGATTACCGAAACTATGCATATATCGAATTTACCGGGCGTAATGACTGGTCTTCTACCTTACCTGTTGAAAGCAGGAGTTATTTCTACCCATCCGTATCTGGATCTTTTGTTTTTTCCGATGCGTTTGATCTGAAAAACGATTTTTTCGATTTTGGAAAAATAAGAGCCAGTTGGTCTAAAGTGGGTAGAGATGCGGACCCTTATTCTTTAGAAGATGTGTTTGTTTTGGGCACTAATTTTTTATCACAACCTACAGCATCCAAGTCATCTACCACATATGATCCGAATCTAAAACCAGAATTTACGCAGGAAATTGAGTTGGGAACGCAATTAAGCTTTCTAAAAAGAAGGATCGATCTTGATTTCACGGTGTACCAGAAAATTTCTACAAATTTGATTGCTCCGATCACTGTGCCGGTAACTTCAGGCTACTCTCAATATTACACCAACTATGGTAAAATAAGCAATAAGGGAATTGAAATTGGGTTAACAGTTAAACCTGTTGTAACAAATAATTTCGTATGGAGCATAGGCGCTGCATTTACCAAGAATGAGAATATTGTAAAAGAATTAATCGAAGGAACAGAGCGTCTTCAGTTAAGAGGTGTTTTAGGCGGAAGCTCCAACATCAATCCTTACCTGGAACCGGGTATGCCATTTGGTTACCTGCGCGGCGACGTTTCGGCGAGAGACAGTGCAACCGGTCAACTCTTAATTGACCCTACTTCGGGAAATATGATCCAGTCTCTTACACCTGGGTTCCTGGGCAACCCCAACCCCGATTTTAAACTGGGTATAACCAATACGTTCAATTACAAAGGCTTCTTTTTGAGCGTTTTGTTTGATATGACCAAGGGAGGAGATATTTATTCTTCAACTGTATATTCATTATTAGGACGCGGTGTGACAAAAGATACGGAAGACAGGGAAACCGGCTGGGTGATTCCCGGTATTTATGGTGACGAGGAAACCGGGTTGCCAATCCTGGTAGGAGGAAAAACAGTTCAAAACCAAACCAGGATTACCACTAACGACCTTTACTTTACAACAGGTGGAGGAGGATCATTTGGTATTAACACGGCTTCTGAATGGAATGTGTATGATGCAACTGTATACCGGATCAGGGAACTGGCATTGGGTTATGATTTCCCCCGATCCGTTTTAGGAAATTTACCTATAGGTTCGGCAAGCATTACTGTAACCGGTAGAAATTTATGGTACTCGGCACCTAACTTTCCTAAATACACGCATTTTGACCCGGAAGTTAATTCATTGGGTGCCGGAGCCACCCAAGGCATCGAACTTTCAGCAGCGCCAACCACCAGGAGATTCGGTATTAATCTGAGGGTTACTTTTTAAATAATAATATAATTACTATGTCAATAAAGTCAAAAATCATAATTTATTCTTTGTTGGGGGTATCACTCACCTCGTGTAAAAAGTATCTGGACATTAACACAGATCCTAATAACCCAACAACAATAGCTGATGCTAAATTGTTGCCAACGGCGCAAAAAAGTATCGGCAATGGTTTATCCACCGGTTCAAACACAGGTGGATTTAGCGAGGTACTGGCGGTATATATGCACCAGATGTCAACCCGTGAAGAACCAGATCAGTATGGTGCGCGGGCAACCAATTTTTTTCTGGAGGAAGCTTGGCCGGATTTATACCTTTCTGTTATTGGAAACCTCGACCAGATTATTACACATTCAACAGAAGCGGGAAATCCAAGATATGCAGGCATCGCTAAAATTTTAAAGGCCTACACGTATAGCCAGATAGTGGATGTTTTTGGAGATGTGCCTTTTTCAGAAGTGGGTCAATTGAAGGAAGGGAACAGGTATCCTAAATTTGATGACGATGCGGAAATCTATCCCCAGCTTTTTACTTTGTTAGATGAAGGAATAGCAGATGTGAAGAATCCAGACAATGTTTTGGTTCCGGGTTCAGATGACATTATGTATGGAGGTAATGCAGGCTTGTGGGAAAAGGCTGCGAATACCATCAAATTCAAACTCCTGGTTCAACAACGGAAAATTAAAAACATCAGCGCTGATGTTACAGCACTGCTCAACGGCCCGCTGATTTCAAAAACATCAGAATCATTTGTTGTTCCTTATGGGCCCAATGGCGCTACAGATGATAGAAATCTTGGTTTTCAGGATTATACAGCCAGCCAAAGAGCGAATAATGTGAGCCCCTGGTTATACGAAATTATGAAGGGGTACAACACTCAAATTATGGCCGGGAACCCCGATCCAAGGGTACCTTATTACATTTTTAACCAATTAACGAAAACAGCACTTCCTAACGGACAAACCGAATATAGGGACAGTGGTTTTGTGTCTATTTATTTTGGTTCAGGTGGTCCCGACAGAGACAGGGGGCAGCAAACTTCTTACAGTTTGTGGGGTATATACCCTGTAGGTGGAAGATACGATGATGGATTGGGTGGTGTAGGCTCAGCATCCAGTGGTACCGGTGCCGCACCGTATAAACTTATCACCTATGCAGATCGATTGTACCTGGAAGCCGAATTGATGAAAGAAGGGGTGATTCCCGGCGATGCCAGGGCAAAATTCCAGGAAGCTTTGGATGAGTCGTTTAAACAGGTGGATTATGTAATAACCGCCTTTGTAAAACCTTCTCAAACTGTACCTCTATTAGCAACTAATCCTGCGGTTACAACTTATATGAATAAAGTAATGGCAGAATATGATGCAAAGCCCACCAAGCAGCTCGAGATGATTATGACCCAGAAATGGTTGTCGAGCATGGGTAGCAGCGTAGATCAATATACTGATTACAGGAGAACAGGGTTCCCTGTTTTGTTTGATCCTAACAATCCGGCAATGGCTCCTGGGGGATTCGTTCAGCCACCTATTAATGGTGATCCCGTGGGTAATCCGGGTGCACAGAAACCGGTACCTGTTTCCTTAAGCAGGGAATATCCGCTATCCCTGCCATGGCCGCAAACCGAAATTGATGTTAATCCAAATGCGCCGGCACCTAAAGCCCCATCTTCTTATAAAGTATTCTGGATGCCTTAGTTAAATTTTAAAAAAATAAGTATGAAAAAAGGAATAATATATAGTTTATTAATATCGGCGATTTTTTTATCCTGCAGAAAAGAGGATAATCCAAAAATTCCGGAGTTGGCAAGGGTGCCGGTGCCATCACTGGCCATCGACCCAAGTTCAGATCCATTCATAAGCCCAACCGATCCCCTTGGGTTTAAAGGTGTAGTAATTGTGGATCTGTTTTTTAAAGACGATATACCACCTAAAAGTTTTGACGTGGTAGTGATAAAAAATCACGACCCCGCGAGCGCTGAGGTATTGCAGGCCGGGGTTACAACATTTCCTACAACAGTCGAAGTTACCGGGCAGCAGCTGACCGACCTTTTCAACAGCGAGATTGCCGATGGAGATGCTTTTACTATTGGTGTTAACATAATGACGCAGGAAGGAAAGGAATTTCTTGCATTTCCCCCTGTGGGAGTTGGTTATGGCACCGGTGTAGCCAATCAAAATGGCGGAGTATTAACTACAGTTGAATTTGCAAAACTTTGTACCTATTTCCCGGATGTATACCAGGGTGATTTTGAAGTTGTTGCGGATGAATTTGCAGACACTCATCCGGGGGATATTCTTACTATCACAAAAATTGATGACACGCATTTCTCGTACATTTATCCATCTTGTTTAAATCCCATACCAATTGTTATCACTGTCGATCCGGTGACAAACGTGGCATCTATAACAGATCAGAAAATTGGTTCCGCTTTTGATTGGGAACCGTCTTACACAAATCCCCATGCAAAAACCACCGGAAGTGCCGGTGATCAGGTTTTACCGTGTGATAAATCATTTTCTGTATCAATCAACTATACGGTTGATCAGGGAAATTTTGGGAATTACAGAATTACAATGAGGAAGAAGGAGTAGAGTAATCTTTGTTTTGACATTAAAATAAAAAGGGGCTGCAGTTTTATGCGTCCCTTTTTATTTTGTGTTCCTATTTACACCACCACCAATTCATAAAAATGTTCAGGGTGCAGGTATTTGTTGGCGAGCTGCTGTATTTCCTCCGAAGTAACGCTTTTGATATCGTTGATAGATTGATAAAAATAATCTTCGGGAAGTTCATTTAAAATAATGTTTTTCCATCTTCCAATGATGTGAAAGGGCCCGTCAAGATCACCTAAAATGGTGCCGATCAAAAAGTTTTTTACGAGCAACAGTTCTTCCCCGGCCACCGGTTGCTCTTTTAATAAGTTCATTTCTTTATATATTTCCGCAATGGTGGCTTCACAAACTTCGGTTGCCGCTTCCGTGCTGATCATCCAGGCGTTTTGCTGTTTATAATTTTGTATATAGCTATGTATGCCGTAGGTGTATCCCTTGTCTTCTCTTATATTGTTCATTAATCGCGAACCGAAATAACCGCCAAAAATGGTATTGAGCACCTGCGTTTTCACAAAATCGGGATGATGCCTGTTGGGGAATTGACCCGCTAAGCGAACGGCACCCTGGATGCCATTTTTATCATTTTCGATTCTATATTTCTTTCCAGGTGCCGCTTGTATGGGATGGCTTACCTGCGGTGGCCTGGTTTTATTTAAAGGGAGTTTGCCAAATTGCTGGTTCAGCTGCGTCTCCAGTGTTGCCGGCAATTTTCCCGCCACAAATATGCTGCAATGTCCATTCACATAGAACTGGTTAAAAAAACGGGTGAGTTCCCCGCGCTGCAAATCTTCGTACGCAGCGGCGGAACTATATTTTCCATAAGGATGATCAATGCCAAACAAATATTCATCGATTAAGCGGTTGGCTACAAAATCACATTTTTTGAGGTTCACCTCTAGTTTCTGCTTCGAATTTTGTTTGTAAATATCCAGCTCTTCCTGCGGCATGCTGGCATCCGTAATTAATTCCGCTATAACAGGCAGTAGTTCATGCAGGTGTTTGGTTAGCGTATGCAGGCTGATGCTGGCAGTTTCGTTATAACAGTTACGGTTAAGGTAGGATCCGTAATATTCAAAATGCTCATTAATATCGTAGGCGCTTTTTTGAGAAGTACCATTTTTTATTAAATAATTGGTAGCCGACGCCACCATGTTTTTATTCTCGTACCAATTCCCGGCATTAAAAACCAATTCCAGTTGTAATACCTCCTCTGCACCCGCGTCAATCGCATATACATCTATTCCATTATCTAAAGTAAACTTCCGGTAAGGTTGCAATTCAAGCGCAAATGCTACGGCATCTTTGATAGCGGGAGCTGATTTTCTGTTTACCATGTTGAATGCTTTCTGTTTTAATAATTACCATAATAGTACATGGTATTGCTGTTATTGGGGGCAAAAACTATATTTGCCTCTTTTTGTATTTCGGCGGCAGTAACCAATTGATACTTATCTAGTTCTTCATTGATCATGTTGGTATTCCCCAGTAAAGTATACAAGGAAATGCTACCAGCCCTGTTCACCAGGCTCATGTCTTCAAAAGCAATCAGGCTTTCCGTTTTGTTTTTTACTTTGCGTAGTTCTTTTTCCGCAACAGGCGTATCTTTTAATTTTTGCAATTCGGCATCTATGCCGGCTTCTGCCTGCTCCATGGTTACCCCTTTCACCAGCTTTCCTTCAATGGTTACCAACCCGGCATCGATGGTTCCAAAATGATAGCAGTTAATGCTGCTGAACAGTTGCTTTTCCTTTATAAGCGCTTGAAACAATCGCGAAGAACCGCCACCACTTAATATCTCAGCAAGCAAATCTATCGTATAATACCTGCTGTCTAAACGCGGATAAATATGCCAGCATTTGTACAATGCATCTATAGGAACGTTCGCCCGAACTTCGAGCTTGCGCGGAGCGGTTTGCACCGGCTCCTGGGGAAGGTTACGATTGTACTTTTCTCCTGGTGGGATATCGCCGAACCATTTTTCGGCAAGCTGCTTTACCTGCGCTACGGTAACATGACCTGCCACAGTGAGGATAGCATTTACCGGGCGATAATGTTTGAAAAAAAATTGTTTCACATCTTCGAGCGTGGCATTTTCGATATGGCTCAATTCGGCACCTATGGTCATCCAACGATAGGGATGTTTCTTGTAGGCCAAGGCGCGCATTTTATGCCATACATCCCCGTATGGTTTGTTCAGGTAATGTTCTTTAAACTCCTCGCTTACTACCTTGCGTTGCACTTCCAGGCTTTTTTCATCAAAAGCTAAACTCAGCATCCTGTCACTTTCCAGCCAAAAAGCTGTTTCTATGTTTTCAGCGGGCAACTGGCAATAGTAATTGGTGAGGTCGTTGGTGGTGTAGGCGTTATTTTCCCCTCCCGCCACCTGCAGCGGCTCGTCGTAGGATGGAATGTTGATGGATCCACCGAACATCAGGTGCTCGAACAAATGCGCAAACCCCGTTTTTGAGGGGTCTTCGTCGCGGGCGCCTGCATCATACATCACATTCACCACTGCCATGGGGGTGGAATGGTCTTCATGCACCACTACTCTCAATCCATTTTGCAGCACAAACTGTTCAAATTGTATCATATTTAATAATTCCGGAGTATATAAAAAGGAATGCAAACTTAGGAGGAATAACTTTAAGTCGGTCTTAATTCAAAGAATACTGTCGGGTTTTATGGTAAGAAGGATGAGTTCATTATTGCGGTTTACGATTACTTTTATCCTTTGTTTAGGCACCTGTAGCAGGTTTTTATAGGCTTGAATGTTATTGGTAAAGTTGTTGCCAACGCTAACAATAACATCCCCTGTTTTGAATCCCGCTTTTTCTCCGGGTGATCCGGGTATTACATCCTCCACCTGAATCCTGCCCTCCACAATATATATGCCGAGCCCGGTATATGCATAATCAAAAGGGGAGTAGTAATGCGAATTGGGAACCAAATGTATTTCCCGTTTGGCGTAGTTCAGGGTTACATTGAAACGCCGCAGCAGGTCGTTACCTATTAACCCTGCCAGGTAGGGGTAAGCCGTGATGTTATAAACATCTTCAAAAATATAAGTGGGTACATTCCGGAAACGGAATGGCCCGATTTTAACTTCTTTTACAGTGGTCAGCCGCATTTCCATTTTGCCACCCAACCCTTCTGCTTGTGTGAGCAAAGGCTTTTTCTTGGGATTAATTACAACGCTGTCCGTATTAAAATCATCCGAAAGCAAAAAGCATAGTCCCGCTCCTGAATCAAAATAGAACCTCGCATCAAATCTTCTGTTATCCCTGAAATCAGTTGATATAATAGGAATAGTAGTAAGCAGAGGTCTTAAAATATACCCACCCCGTTTATACTTGAAATCTCCCCTGGTGTAAAACGAAAGTTGCATCGAATCATAATCAAAATGAACGATATAGCGGCTGAAAACGCTGTACCCGATTATACCATCTATTTTTACGCCATATACGCTGCTAAGAATATCATAATCATTCACATGAAAGTTCAGACTGTCAATGGAAAGACCGGGTATATGGAGGGTACCATTATAAAGAAAATTCACCTTTCTTACCCCCGCAATACCACGAATGGTTCGGTCCGATGGCAAAGTGGGGATAGCCAGGCTCGCTACTGTGGAGGAATCCAGTGAAATACCGCCGCTGCCGGTATCTAAAATAAAATTTAAGGTATCGGGGTAATCATTTACGTGAGCATTGATGATCACAATTCCCCCACTAAACTGTTGAAATTTAAATTGCGTAATCAATTTAGCCGGCTCGCCGGAAAACACTTCCTGTGCGAAAATGCTTACCCACACAAACATTAATATGGTAAACAGAGTAATAGCGGTAATTGTTTTTTTCATATGTGCCTCATAAATTTAATCCTTTTTATATTGAAAATCCGGCCACCTATCATTCATAAACTTAGTATTTTTGCAACTTGCGGTTGAGCGTATTTCAGGCCTTATTGCAGAACATGGTTTTGAGAATACAATACGCAGGTAACCCTGGCGGGAGTTCCATGCGAATGAAAACACGGAGTGGCGATTACACCAGATGGTTTATTCGGTTGAAACAAAACGTTACCAGGCATTTTCCGGTTTTTACACGAAGAAGCGATAAATATGATGGATACGGGAGATATTTTACAAAAAGCACTTGGGTTTGATTTTCTTACTGTAGAAGAAGGACTTTATTTGCATGAAAACGCAGCGTTGGCTGAACTCATGTATGTGGCTGATGAAATGCGTAAGGTGCAGGTTCCGCATGGCAGGGTAACCTGGCAGATAGACAGGAATGTAAATACCACCAATGTATGTGTGGCAAATTGTAAATTTTGCAATTTTTACCGCATACCCGGGCACGCAGAAGCGTATATAACGGATATGCCTACCTACAGAAAAAAAATAGCCGAAACGATAAAATACGGTGGCGATCAATTGTTGTTACAAGGTGGGCACCATCCCGAACTGGGACTTGAATTTTATACCAGCACCTTTGCGGCAATAAAAAACGAGTTCCCTGATATTAAACTGCATGCTCTTGGACCGCCCGAAGTAGCGCATATTTGTAAGCTGGAAAAAATGAGCCACCACGATGTG
>DASUFG010000587.1:0-23199 GCA_036274715.1 Agriterribacter sp. | reverse complement strand
CGTTTGAGTATTTCAGAATAACCATATTGAATGTATTATGCCGAACGATGGCCATTGATATGCAGGTGCTTACAAAGCATGCTTTGACAATCAGCAAAATCAAGCGAATGGACGCTGCAGGTATAAAGTTAACAATTTCTGCAAGTGCATGATAGACGTCCCCCGGATATGGTGAATATCGTAAAACAGGGAACCGCTGGTTTATAAAACAAAGGCTACATGCACCATCACCCGGTTGCCGGCTTTTACAAACCCATCGGCGAGATTTTGGGAGAAAGGAGTTTGCCAGTTTACACCCATTGATAGTTTACTGAAAATGGCCTCTACACCAGCAGTACCCATCAATATATTTCCACCGGAAACATCGGCTGTATAATGCATATCCATATCTTTTTGCGCGGTTTCATATTGTATACCCGCATTTGGCGCGATAGTGAACGTCTGCATCACCCGGAATTTGTAGTACAATTGCGTGCTAACACTCAGTTTATTCCCGTATTTGTAATCGTATTTGTTGGTGGTATTTATTTTGTAACTCGCCATAGCATTCAAACCGGCATCCTGGACGCGAAGATCATACATCGCGTTCAACGTAAAATCAACACTCCCTGTGCCTAGCTGAAAAAGATTGGCGTTGTTGTTTGTGCTTTCCTTATCCGCGGGATTATACTTGCCGGTTGGCAGTTTTATGCCCCCACCCACCAGCAGGGTTTGTATGAGTAATTTGCTGCTGTCTATTGTTTTCCGGCTGTTGATCAATTGGTAGTACCCCGATACCGCAATATCGCCCAGCCCCGATTTGGTATATTTTACGCCCTGGTTAAACCGTTCGTTAAAATTATAGGGTATGGCCGCCATCACGCGAAAATGTGTGCCGATGTTCCACCCGCCCCAGAGCTCAACAGTGCGGTAATGCTCCCGGTTGGTGAGATAAGTGTTTACACCATTCGCCCCAACATGTGTGAGTAAAGAACTATAGCGGTAGCGTACGCCGAAGATTTTTGAATTAAAATCGGGTAATATGCCTATATAAGAACTCCCTACGCCGCAACCGCAGATATCGCATGCCTTGCTTTTCGTGCAAACAGCGATTACTGCAATCATCAATATCAATATCTTTTTCATTGTTCAGCGAGTTTTTTATCTTTTATGAAAGAAGGGTCGTTTAGCGTTTCGAGAAAAGCAATGATGCTGTTTTTCTCATTGGCATCCATCGGAATACCTTTTTGTCCGTTTTTTTGAAGGAGCACATCCAAACCAGGTGATACCTGAACGTGGTTGCTGTAATGTTCCAGCACGGCCTCAAGTGTATAAAAACGGCCATCGTGCATATAAGGCGCCGTATATTTCAGGTTGCGGAGACTCGGCACTTTAAATTTGTAGCTATCATTATCGTTGAGCGTAACCAGCTTTCTTCCCTTATCATCATTGATACCTGGGCCGATGCCATTATTGCGGAAACTGTTATCTGTAAAAAGTGGTTCAGTATGGCAACTTCCGCATTTTTGTTGAAAAAGTACATATCCTTTTTGTTCCTCCGCGGTAAACCTTGCATTTTGCTTACGCATTACACTGTCATATCTGGAGTTACTGCTTACGCACATCAGCATAAACTGCGACAGCGCTTTCAATACGCTGGCCGAAGTAATTTCTTCCGTGCCAAAGGCTTTTTTAAAAAGCAACGGATAACTGCCATCCGCGCCTAATTTGGTAAGTACATTGCCCATCGTTTCATCCATTTCTACATGATTGGTTAACGGGGCTATGGGTTGAAGATCGAGATCGAATACACCCCCATCCCACATAAAATTACTGTACCAGGCCAGGTTCATAACCGGTGGCGTGTTGCGCGTACCCAGCCGATCGTCGATACCATGACTCACACTATGACCATGATGCGTAAAAGCAGATGAGGGCAGATGGCAACTGCCGCAACTAATAGTACTGTTACGCGAAAGCAGAGGATCGTAAAATAATTTCCTCCCGAGTTCAAAACCACTTCGTGTAACCGGGTTTGTCGAAAAATGATAAATTGGCGCTGGAAAGTTTGCCGGCACCTGGAAACCAGCAAAAGGGGTTTCGATCATTTCTTTGCCACAGGCGTATACACCTGTGGCAAAGAGTAAAAACATGAACCAGCTTTTGCTTTTCATAACAATTAATTTTCTGTATGGTCGTGCCGGAACATCGTAGCGTAATTGTTCGCAATCGTAGTACTAAACGGATCAAACATAACGGTAGAATGATCGGCGATGCTTACTGCTGTGCCGCCATCGAACAGTTTTGAGACGTCGGCCATCAAGTGAATATTGGTTTCCTTACCCATGTGTACTTTAGGAGTACCACCGGCGGTAAGATCGAGCGTAATGGTTTTAATATTGTTGATGGTGGGGGAAGAATATCCTCCAAACCCGCCAACATGGAACATAAATTGATGCCCGTCTTCGGCGGAAGATTCAGAAGTGCCTTCCATTTTAAAAAATATATAGCCGCTGTTCCATCCCCAATACATACCGCTGCCTTCACCGGAAGGATCCAGTACTCCCGTTCTTTCACTGATGTCTTTAGTATTCCGAAGGCTGTCAACACCAACCGTGAATGTGAGGGAACTGTATTCACCCTCCGGTACTTCAAGAGAAGCATGATCCCTGTCTTCGTTTCCTTCCTCCATTAAAAAATAGCTCTCATCCTGCGGCACAGTGTACACAGTGCCATTGGCGTTCTTCAATGAAATATTGCTGATATAATATTGAAGCATCGAAATATGATAGGTTTCACCTGAGGCATTGGTATAGCTGCCCGTATTCAAAGCAAGGTTCTGCCCTCCCACAATGTTATCAAACTCAATGGATAGCTCTCCTTTTACATTGTTGTTGTACTCGTTGTTGTCTTTTTTGCATGAAGTAAAAAACACGGCCGCGATTACAGCGAAAAATAGAATGTGTTTCATTATCGTTATTATTAATGCTTTGTGATGATATTGAATGAATAAACCGGCTTGTACCATTGATGGTAAATGCCATACCAGAAATGTAATGAATGACCCGTGTGAACACCGGTCACCATTAAAAAAATACCTGGGAAAGATTATCCAAAAAAACCGGGAGGATGAAAAATGAAACGGGGCATTTTTATAGTGGCATAAGATATACCATCAGGATAGTTTTCCCTATCCGATTTTTGCAGACCAAACACCGATGTAGTGAAAAACGACCTGGAGGAAAGTGTGATTTCGTTTTTAAACTCCAGTTTTCTTTCGGGATTTTGCTGATCTTTTTTTTCTTCCTTCTTTATCTGCTTTGCCATCTGGCATTTACCATTGCAATGCATGGCCGGAACGGCTTTGTTTTCGCACTTTTCGGCGTAGGCACTCCAATTCGCATAGTACTCCATCACAATAACAGCACGGCTGAATGTTTGCGCCACAAACACCAGCAGAAAGGTTATAGCAATGAATTGTTTTACCATGCAAACGGAATAATATTTCGCAAAGGTAAGAAGGAAAATACTAAAGCATGATCGATTTCGCCGGATCCGTCAAAATAAATATCATTAAGGTGGATGATAAAACTCATGTATGGGATGTCTGAAATATTAACGCGGTTTCGTATCTTACCGCCCTGAAACGTTTTATCGGCATATTATTCCTTGCTTTGCACATGCTGGCATTTACGGAGTTTCATCAATTGCTTCGCATGCCATATTTAATGCAGCATTTTCGGCAGCATCGTATAGCTGACCCGCAAATGAGTTTTATACACTTTATTAAAATTCATTACCTCGCCCCTGTTCCACCAAATGATGACTTTAACCGGCACCATCAACTTCCCTTTCGCTGTATGGATTGCCAGGTAATGAACACTGCTGTGTATGTATGGGCAACCGTTACAGTAGACATTCATCCCCCCGCATCGGTTGCTGAACAATATTATCGTTATAACGAAACCAACAAATCCCAGTTTTCCGCCTTCGATATTTTTCAACCTCCCCGATCTGCCTGAGTTATTGTAAACTCAACGTTCATTTCAAAGGCACAAAATATTTTAAATGTTAAATGCTATTATCAGTTTTTCCGTAAGGAACAAACTTATCGTTGGCTTATTTTCAATGGCATTGGTAATATGGGGAGCGATAGATCTCAGAAATCTTTCGATAGACGCTTTGCCCGACATTACCAGCAACCAGGTGCAGATTATTACCTTGTCGCCCACATTAGCCGCCCCGGAAGTGGAAAGGCTGATCACCTTCCCGGTGGAGCAGGCTAACGCCAATATACCGGGTCTGAAAGAAATACGCTCTATTTCGAGATTTGGTTTATCGGTGGTAACAGTGGTGTTCAGCGATGCCACCAATATTTACTGGGCGCGCCAGCAGGTAAGTGAAAGACTAATGGTAGTTAGGGGGAAAATCCCTTCAGAAGCCGGCAACCCTGAACTGGCACCCGTTACCACAGGCATTGGAGAAATATATCAATACGTGTTGCGTCCTAAAAAAGGATACGAAGGCAAGTATGACCTGGCAGAGTTACGTTCGATGCAGGACTGGATCGTAAGAAGACGGTTGTTGGGAACGCCTGGTGTTGCAGACGTGAGTAGCTTTGGAGGCCATCTCAAGCAATATGAAATAGCCGTTCAACCCAGCCATCTCAAAAGCATGAATGTTACTATTGCCGATGTGTTTGAAGCGTTGCAAAAAAATAACCAGAACTCTGGTGGCGCTTATATTGAAAAAGGCCCCTCCGCTCTATTTATCCGCACAGAAGGCCTTGCTGAAACCATTGGCGACCTCGAAAAAATATTCGTTAAGCATACCAGCTCCGGCATACCCGTTTATATTAAGGATGTAGCCAAAGTGTCCACAGGGCACGCCATACGCTATGGGGCCATGACCTATAAAGACCAGGGCGAAGTGGCAGGAGCCGTGGTGCTGATGTTGAAAGATGCCAACGCCTCAGCTGTTATTAAAAATGTAAAAGCCAGAATTAACGAAATACGCAAAACCCTGCCGGACGATGTTGTGCTGGAAACATTTTACGACCGTACCAAAATGGTGAATAACGCTATTGGAACGGTAAAAACAAATCTCCTGGAAGGTGCGCTCATTGTTGTTTTTGTGTTGGTTTTATTTTTGGGCAATTTCAGGGCAGGTTTAATTGTGGCATCGGTTATTCCTTTATCGATGCTCTTCGCCATCATCTTAATGAATGTGTTTGGCGTATCGGGCAACCTGATGAGTTTAGGTGCCCTTGATTTTGGGTTAATCGTAGATGGCGCTGTTATCATTGTAGAAGCCGTATTACACCGCCTGTCGCACAACAAACAATTTGCAGGCATTAACCATATTACGCAATCGCGCCTCAACGATGAAGTATCATATTCGGCAGGCAGGATGATGAACTCGGCGGTATTCGGGCAAATCATTATCCTGATCGTATACCTGCCTATTCTTACGCTTACAGGTATTGAAGGTAAAATGTTTCGGCCCATGGCGCAAACGGTTTCCTTTGCTTTAATAGGGGCATTTTTACTTTCGCTTACCTATGTGCCCATGATGTCGTCGCTGTTCCTGAGTAAAAAATTGTCACATAAAGAAAGCTGGTCTGATAAAATAATGACCGTGTTGCAAAGCTGGTATCAGCCGGTATTGAAGAAAGCATTGGCATTTCCGAAAATCGTGATTGGTTTTGCAATCATACTGTTCGCCACAGCGGTTTTTATATTGAGCCGGTTGGGCGGAGAGTTTATCCCGAAACTGGAAGAGGGAGATTTTGCCGTAGATGCCAGGTTGCTTACCGGCAGTTCTTTAACCGAAACGATTAAGACTACTCAGCGTGCTGCCGCTATCCTGGAAAAACGCTTTCCCGAAATCGAAAAAATTGTAACGCGTATTGGAGCAAGCGAAATACCCACCGACCCTATGCCTGTTGAAATGACGGACATTATGATTACCCTGAAACCTAAAGGAGAATGGTCTTCCGCCAAATCGTTTGATGAGCTTGCCAACAAAATGAGCAAGGCGCTGCAGGAAATTCCGGGCATGACCAACGGCTTTCAGTACCCTGTACAAATGCGTTTTAACGAATTGATATCGGGTGCCCGGCAGGATGTAGTTTGTAAAATATTTGGCGAAAATTTAGATAGTCTTTCTGCATATGCCAACCAGTTGGGAAGTATCGCTTCTACCGTAAACGGCGCCAAGGATCTTTATATCGAAACGGCCACCGGCCTTCCACAGATCGTGGTGCATTTTAACCGCGATGCCATGGCCCATTACCAGCTCAATGTGGCCGACGTGAACCGGTTGATCCGTACGGCTTTTGCAGGTGAAGTGGCCGGAACCGTGTATGAAAATGAGCGGCGTTATGACCTGGTGGTACGTTTGCAGAATGAATCCAGGAAAGACATTGCTGATGTACAGCAACTTCTTATTCCTACGCCAAAAGGATTGCAGGTTCCGCTATACCAGGTGGCTTCCGTTGACATAAAGGAAGGTCCCAACCAGATACAGCGCGAGAACGCGCAGCGCAGGATTATTGTAGGGTTTAATGTAAGGGGAAGAGATGTGCAATCGGTGGTGAACGACCTGGGCCAAAAGGTAAACAAGAATCTGAAGCTCCCCGCCGGCTATTACATTAAATACGGCGGGCAATTCGAAAACCTGGTGGAAGCCACACAGCGTTTAATGATTGCCGTTCCTGTGGCACTGCTATTGATATTGATCCTGCTGTACTTTGCCTTCGGGTCGCTGAAGTACGGGCTCCTTATCTTTTCCGCCATTCCTTTGTCGGCTATTGGCGGCATTCTGGGACTTTGGGTGCGCGACCTGCCTTTTAGCATTTCCGCGGGCGTAGGCTTTATCGCGCTGTTTGGCGTAGCGGTATTAAATGGCATTGTTCTTATCGCAGAATTTAACCGGCTCAAACAACAGGGATTACATAACATTCAACAAATTATTATGGAAGGCACACAAATAAGGCTGCGCCCGGTGTTGATGACAGCCAGCGTAGCTTCATTGGGCTTTTTACCCATGGCATTAAGCCAGGGAGCAGGCGCAGAAGTACAGCGTCCCTTGGCCACGGTAGTTATTGGAGGGTTAATAACGGCAACATTACTTACCCTGGTGGTATTGCCGGTATTATACACCTGGTTTGAAAAAGAAAGAAACGGCAAAAAAAAGGGTAAGGTCATTGCGGCAATCCTGGTTCTTTTTATGCTGTGCAATGCAGCACAAGGCCAACGGTTTGCAACACTGGATGACATGCTGCAAATGGGCACCTCTCAAAACCTCTCTTTGCAGTCGGAAAAAAAATCAACGGAATATTATGCGGCATTGCAATCGGGTGTTTTTGACCCGGGTAAAACTGAACTGGGAGGCGAGTATGGCGGTATCAACAGTATAATGAATGACACACGCTTTTTTGTGAGCCAGCGCTTTGGTTTACCAGCGGTATACCGTCGCCAGCAGCAACTGTACAAAAACCAGGAAAACGCGCAGCAACAATTGGTGAGATGGAAACAGGCCGAACTGCAAAAAGAAATCAAGCTCGTGTTTTATGCATTGGCCGATGGCCTGGAAAGGAAAAAATTGCTGCAACGCCTGGATTCCATTTATAGCCGATTTCAACAATCAGCGGAACTGCGGTTAAAAGTGGGCGAAACCAATATCCTCGAAAAAACAACAGCCGATGCGCAACTGCAGCAACTCCGGTTACAACAACAACTGCTCGACCAGGACATACAGATGGGGCAGCAACAATTACAATGGCTGCTTAACACCAATGTGCTTTTGCTGCCGGTTTATACTTCATTGAAAAAAGACAATACAATTTTGCCGGATACCACAGCCATAGCCCTGCACCCACAGGTGCAATACAACGCGCTGCTGGAACAAACGGCCCTTGCTCATACTATTGTGGAAAAATCAAATCAATCGCCCGATTTTTCGGTAGGCTACATCAACCAGTCGATTATCGGTTACCAAACCTCCGATGGCGTTAACCAGAAATATTATGATGCCGGCGACCGTTTTCATATCGTGAACCTAACCGTCGGCATCCCTTTATTTAACAGCGCAGTTAAAGCCCGGGTTAAAGCAGGAAAAATAAATGAAGAGGTGGCGAAAATCAACACAAAAATAGCCGCACAAAAAATACAACACAACGTACAACAGTTAACCACGGCCTATCAAAAGCAATTGAAAAACCTGGAGTACTACGAAAATACAGGATTGCAACAAGCCCGGTTGATTATCAAGTCGGCCACGCTAAGTTTTGAAAATGGGGAGACCAGTTACCTGGAATGGACGGTATTGATGAACAATGCGGTTTCCATCGAGTTGAATTACCTGGAAACAGTGCAACGGTACAATGAGACATTAATAGAACTAGAATACCTAACCGGAAAATAAAAAATGATGCGCTATCACTATTTCATTTTGCTGTTCGCCTTACTCACCGCTTGTTCACCCAACGAACAAACCGAAGAAAAAAAAACCACGGTAGTCGAAAATGCAATTACGCTTACAGCAGAACAAATGACCAATGCGGGTATTGAAACAGGAACCGTTCAAAAAAAGGGCCTCAACAGTGAACTATACGTTCAGGGGTTGGTAGACGTACCACCCCAAAATACCGTTTCTGTGAGTTTTCCGTTGGGCGGTTACTTAAAAAGTACAGCTTTACTACCGGGGATGCATGTGAGCAAGGGAGAGGTAATTGCTATAATGGAAGACCAGGCGCTCATTCAATTGCAGCAGGACTACCTGATTGCAAAAGCCAGACTGCATTATACTGAAAAGGATTTTGAGCGACAGAAAATGCTGAACGACAATAAAGTGAACGCGGATAAGATATTTCAACAGGCAGAGGCGGAATTTGAATCGCAAAAAGTGCTGGTGAAAGGATACAGCGAAAAATTAAAACTCATTGGCATAAATCCTGACAAACTGAATGAAAACAACATTTCACGCAGTGTTCCTGTTTATTCATCCATCAATGGCTTTGTGTCGAAAGTAAATGTGAACATCGGCAAATATGTGAATCCGTCGGAAGTATTGTTTGAACTTATTAATCCTGACGACATACATGCCGCCCTTACCGTGTTTGAAAAAGACCTGGGGAAAGTGAAACCTAAACAAAAGGTAATGGTTACGTTTGTAGATGATCCTTCGGTAGAATACGAATGTGAGGTGCTGTTGGTAACCAAAAATGTTGACGACAACCGCAGTGCACTGGTACATTGTCATTTTGAAAAACAACCCAAACAATTACTACCAGGCATGTTTTTAAATGCACGAATTAAAGTAAACAATGTTGAGGTATTGGCTGTGCCTGAAGAGGCTATTGTCAGGTACGAAAACGGCTATTTTCTCCTGGAGGATAAAGGCAATAATACATTTCATTTATTACCGGTTGAAACCGGGGTGAAAGAAGCGGGCATGGTGGAAGTGAGCAGCACAAAAAGCGACCTGGAAGGCAAAAAAGTGATCGTTAAAAACGCTTACCCGGTGTTGGCGGCAATAAAGAATAAGGGTGAAGAAGAGTAGATGAAAAAAGGGACTCGAAAATGCTGCAAAATATTGTGGCCTTGACCGTCATTGCGAAGCGTTGCAGGATGATGGAATTTAGAAGAATTTTTCACGCTGAAGCAAGCCCCCAAGCGAAGCATGAGTAAGATGCCCATCTTTTAGATATGTCGATTGAATCCGTCTCCGGATTAAGTAGATTGCCACGACTCCTGTAAATGTATACTGAGTTCATCCATCCATTCAGGAGCCTCGCAATGACGTTAAAAGAATGGGGGACTGCTTCGAGCCGGATAATAGTGAGCATTTCTGAAATCGTTAAGGCCCTCGCAATGACGTTAAAAGAGCGGAGTTGGGCCTCTTTTGTAAGCAATCAATTAGTCTTCGGAATGGGGGGATTGCTTCGTCGCCCTTTTCGCAAGGCTGATCTGCTCCTCGCAATGACGGCAACTGTCAAACGCCAATATTAAATCTTAAATCTCGATCTTAAATAAAATTATCTCACCAACTCTCCCTTCAACCTTAACAATTCCGTTTCGGAAAGTTTGGTATTATACCTTGCTCCGATCAGGCGATCGTATGCATCCTGCAGGCTCTTTTGCGCTTCTCTTAATTCAAGATAGGTAGACACCCCGAGGCGGAAACGTTCAAGTGCGATCATTACGTTTTCTTTGGCCAGTTCAATATTTTCCTCTTCCAGTTTGAGTGCAGTTACCTGGTACTGGTAACTGTTAAACGCCACTTTAACCCAAACATTTACCTGGCTCTTCTGCTTCGCTACCACTATATCCTGGTATTCCACATCTAATTTTGCCTGTTGTATATTGCGGTTAACACTTAAATTATTGAGCAAAGGAATTGCCGCTGTAAATCCAAAATTATAGCCCTTATTGCGGTTATAGGTAGAAGAAAAAGGATTTATATTGTTCTGGTTTTCATTGCGCGAAAAATTGTACGCCGACACGAATGAAATAACCGGCCAACGATCTCCTTTAAATTCTTTCAAAGCAACCCTCGCTATATCGGCGTTCTTCATCGCCTGTAAAATGGAAAGGTTGGTGGTTTCAATACCGTTTTGGATATCGGCAATATTCATGTCCAGGTTCAACGGAATGGAATCCGCCACCTCATACACTGCCGGCAACTGCATCCCGGTGAGTTGGTTTAAACGATCCTTTAACTGGACTATCGTAGTTTGCTGTTGCAGGTGCGTAGCGATTTGTGCATTCAGGTCTACCTTTGCCTGCAGCAATTCGGGTTTCGTTCCCAAGCCCACCGACAACTTCCTGTCGGCCAGTTTTACCCGCTCTTCACTGATCGACATCTGTTCCTCCAGCGCCTTTAACATCTGTTTCTGTCTTACAATCAGGTAATAATTATTAACTACCTCCGCCGTGGTATTCACCACCTGCGCTTTGAGGTTAATCCGCCCGAGGGCATACAGTTCATCCACCTTCTGTTTGGTAGCAAACATCCGCAAACCGTCAAACAGGGTCCAGTTTAAATTCATGGAGGCGTTGATATTACCGGTCTTAATTCCCGAACCTTGCACTTCCGGGCGTGAATCAAATTTTTGCTTTTGGGCCGAAGTGGTCCACAAAGCGCCAACTGTGGCGTTAATGTTGGGAAGAAAAGCGCCTACTACATAACGTTTATCTATAGCTGCCGCTACAGAGTCGTTGCTCACTAATAAAATGTCATAATTGCTTTGAAGACCGGCAGCGATTGCTTCCTGCAAGGTGATCATTTGCTGCGCCCGGGCGGATGAAATACTGATACTCAAAACTACTGAAACGATGCTGATGATTTTTTTCCATTCCATAACAGGTCAGGCTCTTTTTTCTGCTGAAAAATATTCGTCGATATGGCTTACTTGTTTTCTTGCCGAAAGAAAACTATACATCGCTGGAATTACAAACAGTGTGAGTAACAATGAAAAAATAATCCCACCAACAATTACGATACCCAACGGAATACGACTGGTTGCCGCCGCACCAAGCGATAGTGCAATGGGCAGCGCACCCAGCGCCATGGCCAGGCTCGTCATTAATATGGGCCGCAACCTTGCCACTGCCGCTTCAACAACGGCTCTTCCTTTTTCTACGCCCGATCTTTGCTTCTGGTTAGCGAATTCTACAATAAGGATACCATTCTTAGTCACCAACCCGATCAGCATAATCATCCCGATTTGCGAAAATATGTTGATGGTTTGTCCGAATATCCACAACGACAATACCGCTCCTGCAATGGCCAATGGCACCGTAAACATGATGATAAAGGGATCGATGAAACTTTCGAACTGTGCAGCTAACACCAAAAATATTAAAGCCAGGGCCAGCAAAAACGCAAACATGGTATTGCCGGAGCTTTCCTGGAAATCGCGCGAAGAACCGGCAAGCGAGGTGGCAAAAGTATCGTCCAGCATTTTATCTGCAATATCTTTCATGGCTTTAATGCCATCGCCCAATGCCACGCCCGGGGCAAGCCCGGCCGAAATGGTGGCTGATTTGTAGCGGTTGAAATGATATATGGTGGGTGGTGTTGTACTTTCCTTAATGGTAACCAGGTTGTCTAATGAAATGCTTTCTCCACGGTTATTGCGCAGGTAAATATTTTTAAGATCTGTGGGTTTGTTCCGGTCGTCCCTGGGTACCTGCCCTATCACTTCGTATTGCTTGCCTTCCTTTGTAAAATAGCCCAGCCGCCGGTTACTGTACGCCAATTGGAGCGCCTCAGAAATTGCGCCAACACTTACACCCAGGTCACTGGCTTTTAAGCGGTCAACCGTAACCGAAAGCTCTGGTTTGTTAAATTTAAGGTCTATATCTACTCCCTGGAAGGCCGGGTTTCTGTTGGCTTCATCTATAAACTTCGGGAGGATCTCCGTAAGCTTATCAAAGTTGTTATTTTGTATCACAAACTGAACGGGTAAACCTCCCCCTCTTCGGCCCACGGAAATGGTTTGATCCTGGGTAGGAAACGCTTTACCTTCTGTAAATTTTGGAAGATTCCGGTTCATCATGTCTACGATATCCTGCTGAGACCGATCGCGTTCGGCGGGGTCAACAAGCGCTACCCGCAGGAAACCGGTATTAACTGATCCGGTTCCTGAAAAACCGGGAGCGGTTACTGTTAATACGGTCTTAGCTTCCGGCACAGAGTCTAAAACAAAGTGGGTAAGCCGATCAATATACCGATCGGTATATTCAAAAGAGGAACCTTCGGGGGTGGTTACCTGCAAGCTAAACTTGCTGCGATCTTCCATGGGTGCTAATTCAGATTTCAAATTCCCACCAACGAGCCATATTAATACTCCACATACGGCGATAACGATTACGGCCACCCATTTTACTTTCATAAAATGACGTAAGGAACGGTGATATCCATTTTCCATTCCTTTAAAAAAAGGTTCGGTAACACGATAAAACCAACTATGTTTTTGTACCTTTTGAGTGAGCTTTATATTAAGTACGGGCGTAAGGGTTAATGAAACAAAAGCAGATACAAGTACGGCTCCGGCAACCACAATCCCGAATTCGCGGAATAACCTGCCCACAAAACCCTGTAAAAAGATAATGGGTAAAAAAATCACAGCCAGCGTAATAGAGGTGGAAATAACGGCGAAATAGATTTCTTTGGACCCCTCCCTGGCTGCCTGCCATTTATTCATGCCCTGCTCCATTTTTTTATAAATATTTTCCGTTACCACTATACCATCATCCACCACCAATCCCGTGGCCAGCACAATGGCCAAAAGGCTTAATACATTGATGGTAAATCCGCAGAGATACATAATAAAAAAAGCGGCAATCAGGGAAACGGGAATGTCTATCAAAGGCCGGATAGCCATGAGCCAATCGCGGAAGAAAAAATAAATAATCAGCACCACCAGGGTAATCGCTATAAAAAGCGTTTCTTCCACTTCCGATATGGAACGTTTTATAAACACGCTGTCATCAAGAACAATATCCAGTTTAATATCTTCGGGTACTTCGTTTTTTAATTGTGCATAGCGCTTATAAAACTCATCGGCTATAGAAACATAGTTGGCTCCCGGCAGGGGTTCAATGGCAAGTGCGATCATTGGCACACCATTCAGTTTTAAGATCGTTTCTTCATTTTCGGGGCCTAATACCGCTTCACCGATATCCTTTAACCGGATGATGCTACCACCAAAGTTTTTGATGATAATATTATTAAACTCTTCTTCGGTTTGCAAACGACCAAAGGTCCTTACCGTGAGTTCCGTGTTGTACCCCGCAATTTTGCCCGAAGGCAGTTCTACATTTTCCTTCAACAGCGCCTCCTGAACATCCTGGAATGTTAACCCATAGGCATTAAGCCGTGAGGGGTCGAACCAGATGCGCATGGCGTATTTTTTCTCGCCCCAAATCCGCAGCCCACTCACACCGGGAATCGTTTGAAGCCTTTCCTGCAGCACGTTAGTAGCATATTCGGTAATCTGCAATTGATTCCTGGTATTGCTCTGAACCGTCATCGATATAATGGAATTGGAACTGGCATCCGCCTTGGAAACAACCGAAGGCGCATCAAGATCTTGCGGAAGACGGCGTTGGGCTTGCGAGGTTTTATCGCGTACATCATTGGCAGCCGCTTCCAGGTCAACTCCCAGGTCAAACTCGATCGTAATATTACTGGTGCCCTGGCTGCTTGAAGATGTCATGTTCTTAATACCCGCTATGCCATTGATGGATTTTTCGATCGGTTCAGTGATCTGCGATTCTATGATATCCGCATTAGCGCCGGAATAGCTGGTGCGCACATTAATTACGGGCGGATCAATAGCGGGGTAATCCCTTACGCCCAAAAAAGTAAAACCGATCACCCCAAACACAATAATTAAAATGCTTGCAACAGTTGCCAACACCGGGCGCCTAATACTTGTTTCAGAAATATTCATTATTGTATTTTGCCGAGTTCTATTTTAGAATCAGGTTGTATTGACATCAACCCCGACATCAATACCGTATCCCCTATATTTATCCCACTCATTACCTGCACGTATACCGAATCTCTTATACCAGTGGTAATGGGTAAAAATTGTGGTCCGCCATTCTTAAACAGAATAACCTGTTTACCGCGACTAAGCGGAATTACCGCCTGGGTAGGAATAATGAGTGCGTTGTTATCTTTAGCCAGGCTAAGTGACACTTTGGCAAAGGCCCCCGGTATCAGTGAAGGATCTTTGCTAGCTACCAACGCCTTTATATTTAAGCTACGGGTATTGGCATCAATAAAATATTCCGTGGCCAGTACCGTGGCTTCAAATTTCCGGGTTACCCCGTCAATGGTGAAGCTTATTTTTTTACCTGGCACAAAATCGGTGCTATATTTTTCGGGAACCGTGAAGTTTAATTTCAGCTGACTGACCTGGCGGATAGTGGCTATTACATCTGCCGGAGAAACATAAGCGCCTAAACTGATATTTCTTAGCCCGATCCTGCCATCATACGGCGCTCTTATTTCGGTTTTGGCAATGCTGACTTTTATCAACTCAATATCAGCCTTGTTATTACTCACCTGCAATGCACTGAGGTCAACATCCTGCTGACTGATGCCTTGTATCTTTAATAATGCATTGTAGCGCTCCACCGTTTTTTCATTGATGTCCAATTCCACCTCTAGTTTCTTTAACTGCGCCTGCAGGTCGTCGTCAAAAAGTTTAGCCAGGAGTGCTCCTTTCCGTACAAAACTGCCTTCCTTAAAATTAATGCTTACCAATCTACCGGTAATTTCCGGGCGGATATCCGTTCCTTCCGACGGCATTAAAGAGCCGGCTACTTCAATATTTTCACTTAACGAAATGGTCTTGGCAACAAAAGCATCTGCAATTACCGTTTTGCTTCGTTGAATGGGTTTGGCTGAAATTTTCTCCTTTTTTTCAGCGCAGGCTACCAGTCCCAAAGATATGATTAGGTATAAGTATAAGGTTCTCATTTACACGAAACTAATAAATATGAAGTTCAAACATTCACCATTTGTAAATTAGTGAACGTTAATTAATGTTAATGGAAAAAACGCTTTGCCAGGCAACGGAACATTGCCCTGTACGACAACGACCTGCAGCGGAAGATTGGTTGCATCTTTTTGTAATCCAAACCGGCTTGTTATACCATATATTCAGCCGTCAAGATTTGGCCGAAGCCCCTCTTTCGATTCATAAAAAGTGCGAAGATGGATCCTTTGAAAACGGGGTAAGCCCAATCTTCAAAATGGGTAAAATCCATAAGGATAAACAGCCGGCAAAGCATCTGATAAAAGCAGGTGTATCAAAAACGTACACATGGTGTATCGGTAGCGTACGAAAAATGGAACAATATTAGCATAACAAATTGATAATCAAATTCATTATATTCTGGCACATCATTCACTTATAAGTTCATGGTTTTTAGGTGCGGAGGTTTTGACCTCCCGGACTACAAACAGGAGATTTATAAAAAAACGAAAGAAAGGCATAGCCAGAAAATTAATAAAGAGATGGACAGAGTTATTGTTAAAAAGAAATGGACAACAAAGCGGATCCTGACCATTGCAGGAATAGCAGGCATCATAGCATTGATCGCTGTGAGCTACTATTCCACATCAGGCAAATCAAAATTGAATGTAGATACTGAACGGATTTCAATCAGTGAAATAAAAGAAGGTGTTTTCCAGGAAACGATACCTGTAAATGGCGTGGTGCTTCCCATAACCAGCATTTATCTTGATGCACAGGAAGGTGGAAGGGTAGAAGAAAAATATGTGGAGGATGGAGCTATCATGAAAAAAGGGGAACCGGTTTTGCGACTTTCCAATACCGACCTGTTGATGAACCTGATGAGTCAGCAGAATACAGTGTACAATACCTTAACCCAGATGCAGATTAACAGTAACGCTGCTCAACAAAATACCGTGAGCAAGTTGAACCAGATGGCAGATGTGGAAAGCCAGTTAAAAGAGGCGGAAAGGCTATATTTATTAAACAAGGAGCTATTGGCTCAAAAAGTAATCGGATCACAGGAGTTTAAGAAATCGGAAATTGATTACAATTACTATAAAGAAAAGAAAAAGTTAACCGAACAAATCCTTTACCAGGATTCCATTTCGCGCCTTCAACAGGCAACCCAGGATAAACAATCTTTTGCAGGCTCGCAGCAGGCGCTTAATATCATGCAAAAAAAAGTAGGCGACCTTATTGTTCGTGCACCGGTTGACGGGCAACTGACTTCGCTTGATGCAGAAATAGGACAAAATAAAAACAAAGGTGAACGATTAGGACAGATAGATGTGCTCAGCGGTTTCAAAGTACGGGTGGATGTGGATGAACATTATATTTCCAGAATTTACCCCGGGCAGAGAGGTTGGTTCACTTTTGCAGATACGACCTACTACCTGGAAATTAAAAAAGTATTTACCCAGGTAACTAATGGGCGGTTCCAGGTAGATATGGAATTTGTTGATAAAGTACCCAAAGGCATACGGCGCGGACAAACCCTGCAAACCCTGTTGGCATTGAGTGATGCAAGAAAGGCTTTGCTGTTGGCGCGTGGCGGCTTTTACCAGCAAACCGGCGGCAACTGGGTATTTAAAGTGTCGGAAGATGGTAAAAAAGCCTATCGGGTGGATATTCAGCTGGGCAACCAGAACCAGGATTACTATGAAGTATTGCAGGGGTTGCAGCCGGGAGACAAAGTAGTAACAAGCAGCTATGAAAACTATGGAACAATGCAGGAGTTGGTGTTGAAGTAGCTGATAGCTGGGGGCTTTCAGCGATCAGCCATCAGCATCAAGCTTCTTTACGAATGAATAGATCATTTTTTTTATCGGATTGTTTCAAATTCAAGTTCTTTAAATACAACTTCGGAGATGTAACCCAGATCTTTTGATAAGAAAAGCTGGTATTCCAGCTCCGAAGATGAACCGGCAGCAATGACCAGGAACCGCTTGAAATCGGGAGTACTGTTGCGTCCACATCCTTCAGCTATATTTGAGGGTATGGAATAAGCGCAACGGCGCATTTGAGACACAAGTCCGAAAGTTTCGTCTTTAGGATACGACTTTGTAAGTGAGTAGATTCTCAAAGTAAGGGAATGGCCTTTAGACCAAACAGAAAGATTTCGAAAGTTTCTCATCCTGCAATGCATTGTAGGTTAACAGTTAATATGAAGTTAACTTAAAATATCAAGTGGCCAATAGCCGATCGCTGACTGCTGATCGCTGAAAGCAACAGCGTAACAATTTATGCGTATAAACGTATTATCATTCTAAATAAAATATACCATACATGATAAAGATTAAAGACTTAGAAAAAATATACCGTACTGAAGAAGTAGAAACGGTTGCACTCAACAAACTTTCATTTGAAGTAAAAGAAGGCGAGTTTGTAGCCGTGATGGGACCCTCCGGTTGTGGCAAATCAACGCTGCTCAATATCCTTGGCATGCTGGATGATCCCGATGCGGGCAGCTTTTTATTCAACGGCATCGAAGTAGCGCATTTTAACGAACGTAAGCGTGCTGATTTGCGCAAACACAATATTGGCTTCGTGTTTCAAAGTTTTAACCTGATTGATGAGCTTACTGTTTTTGAAAATGTGGAACTGCCGTTAATTTATACCGGCGTAAAATCGGCCGAACGCAAGAAGCGGGTGGAAGAAGTGCTCGACAAAGTGCAGATTATGCATCGCCGCAACCACTATCCCCAGCAATTATCGGGTGGGCAACAGCAACGCGTAGCCGTGGCACGCGCCGTGGTGAACAACCCGAAACTTATCCTTGCCGATGAACCTACCGGTAACCTCGACTCCACCAACGGTAATGAAGTGATGCAGATGCTCACCGACCTGAACGAGCAGGGCACTACCATTATTATGGTAACGCACTCCGATCATGATTCGAGGTACAGTCACCGCATCATCCGTATGTTAGACGGACAAACGGTTACGGAGAATATATTGGTGTAGATTTTGTTTCAAATTTTGGATTTTTAAATTTAAGATCATGACACAGCCATATCAAAGTCGCTCCCAGCGCATAACCATGTTGGTAACCCTATTGGTATTGGTAATAGTGATTGCGATAAAGGTGCAGGCGGGTACTGAATGTATGGTGGCACCAGAGGATTACACCTCCGAAACTCAGCTGCCATTAAAGGTCATGGACGATTTAACAGGTATGAAAGACATTCCCTGGCGACCTCTCATGTCGTTACTATGGTAATTACATTAGGCTGCAGTCCCGTACCCCCGGAATATGCTGATCGTTACACATCCGGACTTAAAACCCTATTACTTGATCAGCGGTGCGGGAACCATAGAAACAAGCAAAGACAAACTTACCAGGTGTAGCGGCGATTAAATGCTTCGCTGCTGCTTTCGGACTGTGCAGTTATAGCATACCCAGGCACGGCGCCAAATTTGTTTTCATACGCTCAACAGAAAGGGAATTGTTTAGATAAGTGATCCTGAAACCACAAAACAAACACTACAAACTTCCCCATATGTTCAAAAATTATATAAAGATCGCATTCCGTAACCTGTGGCGCCATAAGGTTTTTTCCTTTATTAACATTATGGGACTTACCGTGGGCATGACGGCCTTTTTTCTCATTTTTTTATATATCCGCTTTGAACTGAGTTACGATTCCTTTCACAGCAAAGGCGACCGTATATTCCGCGTGGTAAGCGATATAAAAACACCAACGGAAACCATTAACGCGGGCGGCCCTTCCTGGGCGGTGCCGCCTTTTGCAAAGCATGAATTTCCGGAGGTGGAATCCTTTGTGCGGATTGCAGGCAACGATAACGTGTTGATCCGGAAAGGTGATATTAAGTTCAAGGAAGAAAATTCGGCATGGGCGGATTCCGCCTTCTTTACCGTATTTGATTTTCCATTGGTGAAAGGCGATCCCAAAACGGCGTTAACAGAACCCTTTAGCGTGGTATTTTCGGAAACGGCTGCAAAAAAATATTTTGGCAAGGAAGACCCTATGGGTCAGACCCTGCTCATAACCGGCGACGGACTTCCCGCAAAGGTGACAGGTATTATGAAAGACATACCGGAAAACTCCCAGGTTAAAGGAGACGTGATTTTGTCGATGACTACCATTACCAAAGAGTTCAATAAAAGCCTCGACAGTCAATGGGGTAATTATGGCGCCCAGGCCTACCTGTTGCTGAAACCTGGTGTTCAGCCCAGGGCGCTTGAGAAAAAATTCCCGGCTTTCCTGGAAAAGTATAATGGTACGGAAATGAAGCAAATGCAGATGTACCCTACCCTCTTCCTGGAACCTTTAAAAGACGTTTACCTCTATTCTACGCGTAACGGTTCTAAAACAGGAAATATTAATAATGTATACATCTTTTCAGTAATCGCGCTTTTCATTCTCATCATAGCCTGTATCAACTTCGTAAACCTCACTACAGCCAGGAGTTCTGAAAGAGCTAAAGAAGTAGGGATCCGTAAAGTTGCCGGCGCAAAAAAATCACAGCTGGCCCGCCAATTTATTGGAGATTCTGTATTGCTTTGTTTGATTGCCTGCATACTTTCCATTGGACTTTGTGCATTGTTGCTACCCTCTTTCAACCATTTAGCGGGCAAAACAATCAGCGAGGGTTTATTCTCTAACATGAAGTATGTGGGATGGCTTTTTTTAGTAGCGCTGGCCATTGGTTTGCTGGCGGGTATTTACCCGGCTCTCGTACTGTCTTCTTTTAAGCCGGTATCGGTATTGAAAGGCCGGTTCGCCACCGGAACCAGGGGAATTGTATTGCGGAAAGCATTGGTGATTGTGCAGTTTACCATATCTATTGCTTTAATCGCGGGTACGATCATCGTATACAACCAAATGAAGTATATGCAAAACGCCGACCTTGGTTTCACCAAAGACCAGATGCTGATCATCGATACGCAGGGCGACAAGGCTAAAGACGCATTAAAACAGGAAGTAAGCACCATACCGGGGGTACAGTCCATTTCACTTACAGGCAGTGTACCGGGTGGTGGCAACCCAGGCGCCTATTCGGAAATTGAAAATACAAAAGGCGACCTGCAGATTGCTAATCTCGATTTATACTTTGTCGACTTTAATTATATCCCCCAGTTCAAAATAAAAGTGGTGGCCGGGCGTGCTTTTTCGGAAGCGTTTAAAACAGATACCACGCAGGCGATGGTGCTCAACGAAGCCGCTGTTAAGATGTTTGGCTATACTTCACCTGAACAGGCTATTGGCAAAAAATTCAAGCAATGGGGCCGCGAAGGAAAAATAGTTGGTGTGGTGAAAGATTTTCATTTCCGTTCACTGCAGCAGCCCATCAAACCCCTAAGTATGCGGATAGAACCAGGTGGCTGCAATTTGCTTGCCGTTAACTTGTCCGGTAAAAATACAACAAGCGCCATCAATGCCATAGAAAAGAAATGGCAAACGCTGGTACCCACCCGCCCCTTTAGCTATTATTTTTTAGACGAGTCTTTTGACCGGCAATATCGCAGCGAGGAAAGATTCGGAAAGCTGTTCATGAACTTTGCGGTGTTGGCCATCTTCATATCCTGTTTGGGACTGCTGGGACTTGCTTCGTATAGCACTATGCAGCGGACTAAGGAAATTGGCATCCGCAAAGTAATGGGCGCATCTGTGGGTAATATTGTAACGCTTTTGTCGAGAGATTTTTTACTGCTCGTGGTTATCGCCTTCCTGGTAGCAGCACCTCTCGCAGGTTACTTTATGTACCAGTGGTTGCAGGATTTTGCTTACCGTGCCAATTTAAGCTGGTGGATATTTGCGTTGTCGGGAATATTGGCGGTGTTGATCGCATTAATCACGATAAGCTTCCAGGCTATCAAAGCAGCAATATCCAACCCGGTCGCAGCATTACGAACAGAGTGAGTAATGCGGAGACCCCGATGTATATCGGGGTTGAGTCCCTGCCTGCCGGCAGGCAGGTTTGCGAACAGAGTGAGCAAAACGAAATCCCGCTTATTGCGGGATAAAGAGCTTGCCCGCCCTGGCGGATTTAAGAACAGAGTGAGCCGGGATTTGATATTTGAGGATCGAAGATTTGAGATAACGAGTACAACACATGAACGGCCTGTACACCCAATACCCTACACCTGATACCCTTACCCACAAACTACAACCTTCGAAATGTTTAGAAATTATTTCAAGATCGCCCTTCGCAACCTCCTTCGCCACAAAGCCTTTTCTGGCATAAATATAGCCGGGCTGGCATTGGGTATGACCGCGAGTCTATTCATTTTTCTTTGGGTGAATGACGAGCGAAGCATCGATGGATTTCATAAAAATTCGGCGCAGCTATTCCACGTATATGAACGCAGTTATTATGATGGAAAAGTTGACGCCGGTTACTCTACGCAGGGGTTGCTGGCAGAAGAGTTAAAAAGAGTAATACCTGAAGTGCAGTTTGCCAGCGGGTTGGAATATACTTCTGCACCCGGTACGCTTAGTACTTTTGAAGCCGGCGGAAAAGTGAATAAAATGCAGGGAATGTTTGCCGGACCTGACTTTTTTAGGATGTTCAGCTATCCTTTGTTGCAGGGCAATACAAAAGAAGCGTTGAATGCTCCTGCTGCCATCGCTGTTTCAAGAAAAATGGCCGAAATATTTTTTGGGAATCCTGAAAAAGCCATTGGGCAAACCATCATTTTTGAGAACAAAGAAACGTTGAAGGTCACCGCTGTGTTCGAAAATATTCCGCCAAATAGTTCACAGCAATTCGATTTCCTGAGAAGCTGGACTGATTTCATACAACAGAATAAATGGGTGAACAACTGGGGAAACACTTCTCCACTCACTTTTGTTCAGCTTCAAAAAAATGCTGACCCGGTGAAGGTCGAAAGCCGCATCAAAGATTTCATATACCGTTATGCTCCAAAGAGTGAAGGCTCGCGTACAGAACTTGCATTACAACCTTATTCGGAAAAATACCTTCACTCATCATTTAAGAACGGTTACGTGGATGGCGGCCGTATTGAATATGTTCGCCTCTTTACATTTGTTGCCTTTTTCATTTTACTCATTGCCTGTATTAATTTCATGAATCTTGCCACGGCACAATCGGTAAAGCGTTCCAAGGAAATCGGTTTACGTAAGGTTATCGGCGCTATACGCTCCTCGCTTATTGGCCAGTTTATCGGTGAAGCCATGCTGCTTACGGGCCTTGCTGTTGTTATTGCTTTTCTGTTAGTGATATTGCTTCTGCCTGCATTTAATAACCTTACAGGAAAGCAGCTGTCTGTTCCTGTTACACAACCTTATTTCTGGTGGGCATCGTTTGTAATGTTCATCGTTACAGGCTTTGTATCGGGCAGTTATCCGGCATTGTTTCTGTCTTCACTTAAACCGGTAAAAGTATTAAAGGGGAGTTTGAAATTCAGCCGGGCATCTACTCTTTTCCGGCAGATCCTCGTGGTTTCCCAATTTTCACTGTCTATTATACTCATTGTGGGGACGATTGTGATCTACCGCCAAATGAATTATGTGCAAACAAAAAACCTTGGCTACGACCGGGACAACCTGGTATACATACCCATAGAAGGAGACCTTGCAAAAAACTACGCCCTGTTTAAGGACAAGGCATTAAGAATGGACGCTGTGGCAAATGTTTCAAAGATGAGAAATTCTCCCACTGTAATTGAACATCACAACAGTAGTATAGGCTGG
>DASUFG010000586.1:0-2723 GCA_036274715.1 Agriterribacter sp. | reverse complement strand
TGAAATCAGCTACGGTGGCAAAGCAGACAAAGCGATCGCTTATATCCCATTGGATTCCATTACTTCAATTCCTGAACATGAAGCGGATTATCCTGAATTTTCGATGTTTGGCGAATTGCCTTCCTGGGGATTTTATATCCGCCATGCCGAAGGAATTACATTCAAAAACGTTACCCTGCGCTACCTGGAAGATGATTTTCGCCCGGCCATGGTGATAGACGATGCAAAAAATATAAACCTGGTAAACGTTCACATTCCTACTGCCAAAGAAATGCCCGTGATACTCCTGAATAAAACCGTTGGCATTGAATTAAAAGATTTGAAAATACCGGTTAGTGAAAGAGAGGGAATACGAAAAACGAATTATTAATTAGTCTGCGTAATGTGTATAAGGATTATCAACCTGGGTAAAACGGCAAAACTGGTTTTCGCTTTTTTGTTTTGCACGGTTATATCAGCCGATGCACAAACACTGATCGTATACGGTGATAAGGCAGACTCTGTTGAAGCAAATGCATCGAAGGATTTGGCAACCGACTACCAGAAAGCAAGCAAAGAAAACGTTGTGTTAATAAAATACAGCAAAGGAATCAATACCTCAAAGTTTCGCAACATCATCTATGTAGGCACGAAATCTTCTCATTCATTTATCCATGCATTTTTAAATAACAACCCTGCAGCTCTATTCAAAGATTCGTTGATGCCTGAAACATTTGTATTACATAGCATCAATGCTTCTACACAACTTATTGTTGGTGCAGATACCCGCGGTACTTTTTATGGTGTATACGAATTTTCAAACCGGGTGTTGGGGATTGACCCAAATGCATACTGGATTGGTTATGAGCAACCGAAAAAAGACAAAATAACGGTTCCAAACCTGTCGTTCCGAAAACCACCACCAGCATATCAATACCGTGGATATTTTGACAACGACAACGACCTGCTTGCCAACTTCAAGGGCAGAAAATTAATTGTTGAGTTTGATTTGTGGAAGGAAATGATCAACACCATTTCGCGGTTGGGGTATAATTATATAGATATTCACGACCTGCTCGGCCGCCCCGAATATTACCTGCGGGATTATTATACCAAATTGACGGAATTCCATACCGACCTGCTACTGGTTGACCAGGTAATTGACTATGCTCATAGCAAAGGGTTGCTGGTGCAGGTACCCATGTACCTGGGCTGGGAATTTAAACACATCACACTCGAACAAACCTGTCTTACCAAATATTACGATTTGTGGATGGAAACCTATGAATATTACCTCAGCAAAACACCAATGGGTAAGGCGGATCTTTTTCTTCAACGTCCGCGCCATCCCATTTACGATTGGGCGTATAAATGTCCTGAAGAAGCAAGCCAGGGTATTAAAACGGGTGAGTTGATGAACAAGATGTTTGAAGGGTTGTACCAACTCACCCAAAAGTACAGGCCGGGAAGTGTATTGTTTTGTGATTTGTGGTCGGAAGGCCGGCCCTTATGGGCAAGCGGTGAGTTTGCGCCACGTAAGCAGATACAGATGCTTTGGGCGGATGGTGGGCATGCCAATTTTGGCGAATTTCCGAAAGACCTGAAGGGTTATCCGTTCGGCATCTATATTCATGCGGGTGTATGGTATAACAATGTTACCCAATCGCCCTATCCCGGCAAAATTAAGGAAGCAGCGCTTATGGGTATTGAAAGGAAAATGACTCATAACTTTTTAGTGAACGGACAAACGTTTAAAGATTTTCTTTTAAATATCACCGCTTGCGGCATTTGTGCCTGGGATCCTGTTTCATTTAACCCGGAAACATTTTTCAAAGAATGGACAACGCGGTACTTTGGTGCCAATGTTGCCGGCGAGGCAGTAAAAATACTTAAACTCACTTATGATGCCAACCAGCCCATTGGCGGTTTCAGAAATACAATGAATACTGCCGTTCAACTGTTGAACAGGATGGAGAAGAAGGAATATAAAATAGAATCATTATCCAGCGTGGATTCTTCTATAATTCCTGCGGAAAAAGCCTTCCTGTTATCGCGGGAATTGACACAAAACGTGGATGCACAAAAAAGAATCTCATTTATTGACCAGGTAGCCTACCCTTCAGAAATTTTTTACCTCGATCTCAAATTTTTACAATCTGTTATTCTTTTAAACAATACGTTGACAAAGGATATAAAGGATAAAATAGCCGTCCAACAAAGAGCCGTTCAAATGAAAAGCCGGCTTATTGAATTAAGAACTGCATTATCAAAAGGTTCAGGCTGGGATAAGTGGAAAGATTTTTACAAACCCGAAAATTTCAGAATTCACACCCCACCACCTTCTATACAACGAATTGAAGAAATGATAGCAGGGCTTCAATGAATGCAAGGCACTATATAATAAAAGGAATGAATACGGCAATATAAAGGGCAGAATTAATTACGCATCTGTCGTGGCCATCACCTTAACAGCAAATCATTTACAGCAATGCCCTGGATGGCACAATAAAAAGCCCGCCCGGTTTCACTAAAATATTTTTCGCTAATTTTAATGAAGAATCACTTGCCTTGGGATCTATGACCGGCAGGAATAAGATTACCGATTTCTTGTTTTGCTCAACAACGAAAAAAGTACAAGAGTGCGTTGCCCGCCCGAACGGGTTCAGAAAGACAACTCATTTTGATAGTGCGATCAACGGTGCTTCCAAAAATAAAATCAAGACCATGACAGCACAACATCCATC
>DASUFG010000585.1:0-3511 GCA_036274715.1 Agriterribacter sp. | reverse complement strand
AGATTCATCCAGGTTTAATCCGGCTCAACTATCAGCTATGGATAAACGAAAGCGTGAAAGGCCTAATTTGAGATTACCTGATGAAGTGAAGGATAACCTGGATAGGGAGCACTCCGTTAAGGAAGCGGAATCGTACAACATATATTGTGCTGTTTGTCATCAACGCAACGGACTGGGAAATGATCGCTTTCCTCCTCTAAGTGGCTCCGAATGGGTATCGGGCGACAAAAATGTTTTGATCAATGTTGTGCTGAATGGGCTGGAGGGAAATATTATGGTCAAAGGCAAATCTTACAACAACAGGATGCCAAAGATGGCACTTTTATCCGATGAGGATATTGCCCGGATATTAACTTATATAAGGCAGCAGTTTAATAATGCCGATTCAGTTACAGTGGAGGAAGTGAGCAAAGCCAGGAAATTGCTGGCTGGTGATTCACAGGTTTCGGGCAACCAATAAAAAAATAAAAATAAACACATGAAAAAGTCTTTGTTGATTTTTATATCGATACTGTTTATTGCCGTCATCCCGGCGGTCTCACAAACCTATAGCATTGTAATCAAAGGCGGGCATGTTATTGATGCGAAGAATGGTATTGATGAAGTAATGGATGTTGCGATCGCCGACGGGAAAATTGCTATGGTGGCAAAAAACATCGACGCTGCCAAAGCCGCGCAGGTCGTCAATGCCCCGGGCATGTATGTTACCCCGGGTTTAATAGATATACACACCCATGTTTTTTGGGGCGTTGAGCCCAACCACCAGTATGAAAACGGAAACCTGGCCATTCAGCCTGACGGGTTCACATTTCGCAATGGGGTAACAACGATTGTAGACGCGGGAAGCTCGGGGTGGCGCACTTTTCCCACATTTAAGGCTCAAACGATTGATCAATCAAAAACCAGGGTGTTGGCTTTTTTAAATATTGTAGGTGAAGGTATGCGTGGGGGTTATGAACAGAATGAGAACGATATGGATTCAAAAATGGCTGCGATTGTGGCCAGGCAATATAAAGATTTTATTGTCGGGTTTAAACTCGCCCACTACGAAGGGCACAATTGGACGCCAACCAACAAAGTAGTAGAGGCAGGGAAACTGGCAGGAGACATACCGGTGATGATTGATTTTGGAGGAAGCAATCCGCCGCTATCCATTGAAGAATTATTTATGAAACATCTAAGGGCGGGCGATATTTTTACCCACTGTTTCGGGCAATTGGCTTCGAGGGAATATATCTACGACCTGGAAACCAAAAAAGTGAAGCCATTTGTTTGGGAAGCTCAAAAAAGAGGAATCGTTTTCGACGTTGGATATGGCGGTATCAGTTTCGCATATTCCCAGGCAATACCGGCTGTAAAGCAAGGATTTTATCCAAATTCCATCAGTACCGATCTGCATGTAGGAAGTATGAATGCAGCGATGAAAGATATGCTCACCACCATGTCAAAGTTCCTCGCAATGGGCATGGATCTCAAAAGTGTTATTACCGCAAGTACCTGGAATCCCGCCAAAGAAATAAAACGTGAGGATCTGGGAAATCTTTCAGTGGGTGCCGATGCTGATGTTGCCATACTCAGCATCAGGAAGGGAAAATTCGGACTGTTTGACTACACGGGATACAAACTGGAAACCGATAAAAAACTGGAGTGCGAGCTGACGATAAGGGATGGCAGAATAGTGTATGATTTAAATGGCATAACAGATCCTATCGTAGTTTCGGTTAGCCAGAGATCCACCAGAAACAATGAGCCAAATGTTCAAAGCAAATAATCGACCAACAGGCGAAAACTAATCGTCATGTCGGATTAATCAACAGGAGTCTTTGAAGCAGTATCGCACAGATAAAGCCTGTGAAATAAAGCTTTGCTTTTTGCCTTAGCGTAATACACCAGTTACATTTGATTCAAACCATAGTAATGAAAATTAACACAGCTCTTATTTGTTTGTTTGTTTGGTGCTTTTTCAGTTCAGCGCAACTTCATGCACAAACTATTCCGAAGGATGAACTGATTTTTCTTACCTCCGCCTGGAAAGGAGAACGATTTGCTGATGGGCGTCCAAAAATCCCGGATAATTTATTGGAAAGGGCGCGAGAGATCGGCATTGACGATGCATGGACAGCCTTAAAAAATGCGGGTTATATGAACCAGTTTGAAGCAGGCTGGAAAATGGTGAACGACACTATTCCGGTTATCGGGCGGGCGCTTACCGCTATGTTCCTGCCAGCCAGGCCTGATATTGAAAAAAGTATAAAGGATAGAGGGAATCAACAAGGCCGGAAGGGTAATACCAACTCCTGGCCTATCGACATGCTTTCCAAAGGAGATGTATATGTAGCGGATGGTTTCGGGAAAATAGACGGAGGCACCCTGATTGGAAGCACACTCGGAAATTCGATTTACAGTAAATCGGGAACCGGTGTTGTTTTTAACGGTTCAGCACGCGACCTTAAAGGCTTGTCGGAAATCGACGGATTTAATGCTTTTGTGCGCGACTTTCATCCTTCATTCCTGGAGAGTATGGTTTTAATGGGGCTCAACACGCCAATCCGTATCGGGCAGGCAATCGTATTACCGGGCGATTTGATTATTGGCAATAAAGAAGGTGTGCTCTTTATCCCTGCACACATGGCTGAATTGGTTGTAAGCACTGCAGAGTTTGTTACACTCAAAGATAAATTTGGTTTCGAGATGGTGAAATCCGGTCGTTATACCACGGGGCAGATCGATAGCCAATGGACAGAAGAGATTAAAATAAATTTTCTCAAATGGCTCGATCAACATCCGGAGTTAGGCAAGATGACTAAAACCAGTCTTGATGAAGTGATGAGCAAGAGAACCTGGTAGTTTAATGTTCAATAATTGAAGTCGAAAAATTATGGCAGAAACGATTGCTAAACAACGCTGGATACGGTTGATTCCCATCGCATTTATTACTTATAGCCTTGCTTATCTCGACCGTGCAAATTTTGGATTTGCAGCGGCTGGCGGAATGGCAAAAGACCTTAACATCACAGCCGCGATGTCTTCCCTGCTGGGTTCTTTATTTTTCCTGGGCTATTTTTTCTTCCAGATTCCCGGCGCTTTATATGCAGCCAACAAAAGTGCGAAGAAGCTCATATTCTGGTCGTTGATTTTTTGGGGTGCATTGGCTATGGCCACGGGCATGATCAGTAATGTGCGTTTTTTAATTATTATCAGGTTTATGCTTGGTGTGGTGGAAAGTGCGGTGATGCCTGCCATGCTGATATTCCTGAGCAGGTGGTTTACAAAGGCGGAACGCTCCCGGGCGAATACTTTTTTAATTCTTGGCAACCCTGTCACCATTCTGTGGATGTCTGTCTTATCCGGCTACCTTGTACAAGCATTGGGCTGGCGCTGGATGTTCATCATTGAAGGTGCACCCGCGATAATATGGGCTTTTTTCTGGTGGCAATTGATAGAAGACAAACCCCGCGATGCTAAATGGTTAACGTTGAACGAGAAAAACGATTTGGAGAAGCGTTTACAA
>DASUFG010000584.1:0-17326 GCA_036274715.1 Agriterribacter sp. | reverse complement strand
GTGTTTCATTATTGTGCTGTAGGACACCTGTAAGAAGTGAGTGTAAATGCCAATCCAACCTCGGCTATTACATATCCATCCCTCTGGTTACTAAAACCTCTTTGACGACCCTTAGTTCCAATGCGGGTGCCGTCACCGGTTTCGTAAGAGCGGTCCTGTAAATTATACCAGGCAGTGGCCCCCCCGCCAGGCAAAGTCTGAGCATAGGCATCAGGCGCATAAAGCGTGCTTACGTCGTCGAGGTAGTCGGTAGTTGTAAAACGATAAGCCACTTCAAACGAGAAATTAATATTGGGGGTAATATTATACTTAACGCCCATGCCAATCGGAAGACAAAAAGCAATAGCACTGTACGGTTTGACACCCGGATATACAGAAGAGCCCTGTCCTTCTGTTCCTAATGGCCTCAAAAAATATTTGACACCGCCCAAATAGGCATACGGATCATAATTGAACATACCCAGTCCCAAAGTAACGTAAGGGGTAAAACGAAACTCCGGCTCTCCCGGTACAAAACGCATAAAATTAAAATCGCCCTGTACGGTAGCTTCCCAAATATTACTATTAAAGCTAAGATTCCTTCTTTTTTGATAATCGTTCTTGCTGTAAATGTCGGAATAACCGACTTGGGCATAATGTAGACCCAAACGAACGGCAATATATTCACCAAACTGCTTACGGAAAAAAATACCAAGTGCCGGTTTAGGCCTGTTTAATGAAGCATTGGTATTAAGGTCGCCAAAATAATGCGCTGCTCCTAAAGTTATGCCAACTTCTCCTTCCTGCATTACGCCATCAATCTGAGCCTTAGACGATGAGCAAAAAGCAAAAAACAATAATGACACGAACAAGGTCCTCATCAGTACATTCATTTTGTTTTACAATGATGGTCCATTGATAATTTTAAGAATTCTTACGCATCGTGGCCAATCACAAAAATACTATCCGGGTAGCTGATGCAAAATACAGGATTAGATGCTAATGACAATGATCTATTGATCGATTTTAATGAAATCTTAATAGAAAATCATCCCTAATTCCTTTTATCAAGCCCCCAGGAAAGCTTCCCCCTCAACGTTTGTAAAAAGCTATTTTCGCTCAATCTTACCAGGCTAACCGTAAATGCTTCTTTTTTAACGGCTAGCTGGATACCTTTATTCACAATTTCACGACGGGAATCCAGTGCGCAAATTAACTGGTCTGTTCTGCCCTCAATTTCAAATGAAACAATACTGTCATCCGGAATTACAATCGGCCTAACGTTAAGATTATGAGGTGCCACGGGAGTGATGATAAAACTGCCCGATTCGGGAAACAGTATTGGCCCATTGCAGCTTAATGAATACCCCGTTGATCCGGTTGGGGTTGAAACGATTAAGCCATCGGCCCAATAGGTATTTAGAAATTCGCCATTCAGATAGGTATGTATCTTAATCATGGAAGAGGTATCTCTTTTGTGTATTGCAAACTCGTTAAGAGCGTAGGGTGTTTTTCCAAAAAGCGGAATATTAGCATCCAGGTGAATAAGTGTCCTTTTGTCGATAATGTAGGTATGATTGGCTAAGGCTGTAACGGCTTCAATAAGATCATCCTTACCAATAGTTGACAGAAAACCAAGACGCCCGAAATTGATACCAAGCACCGGAATATTATTGTCTCTTATGAATGTTAAAGTATCCAATAAAGTGCCGTCTCCACCCATACTTATAATGCATTCGAAACTGTCGTCCAGGTCGCTTGCATCTTTAAAAGTGGGATACTGGTTGGGTAAAAAAAGATGTTTGACCTGTTCAAAAAAATCATGCTCGATCAGGAAGGAAATTTTCTGCTTGTCCAGTTCGTTCAAAAGCAATAACAGGTCCTCTTCCTTAACCGTTTCACCACCGCGGCTATATATAGCAATTTTCATGTGATTAATTTAATTGTTTCTTTGCTGAATGCCTGAACGGAACGTGCGGGAAGCTTCTTTTCGGCAAACAGGTTCGCTATAAATCAACATCCGTGTTGGTGATCTGCTTCGGCGTATCATGGATTGTTTCATTGTTTCGCTTTTTTTCTAAAACCCAAGACGGGCATACAAAAATACCCCGCTTTCGCCTAATTGATTAAAACTGTATTCGAGCGATAAATTTAAGTCGTAAATAGACAGGATATCCAACCCTGTGCCACCAGTATACAATAAACGGTTATTTAACGGATTATTGCCTGTCAAGTTTTCATTGTATACATACCCGAGATCTCCAAATAACTTAATGTAAAATTTAAAGGGAATAACACCATAAGATCTTGATTTTAAACCGGTCTTTAACTTAGGGCTCCATATTTCCCTGCTCAACGTTTGTTTAGACAGTCCGCCAAAAACACCATCCACAACATAATAATCAAGCCCGCGCATTACCATATCTCCATAGCCCATCATCTGTTGATTAAAGTAAGGCTGATCAAAAGGTAGTTTTAAAGTTGCTTTACCGCGCCACGAAAAATAGTATTTTGGAAACAACTCCCAATATTTTCCTGCTTTTGCGGAGAACTCCCATAGATTCATGTTTTTCGATAACCCTCTTTTCAAGAAAGAAACTTCCCATTGGAATCCTCTTAAGGGATAGGGTATATAATTAACATTGATGTTCTGGTATTGATAGCCGAGCTCGGGATACCGCACCTCTTTTCTATTATTTCCGAAATAATCAGGATTCAAGGCTAAAACAGAGTCGTTGATTTTGTTTGCATTGAAGCTCAGCGCTACACTATGTCGTTTGATATAACCCGTTCGGTAACTGTATCCAACTCCCACACGGAGTTTTTCAGTGACAAAATTATTTTCATCTTTATAAAATATCTGTTTATTATTCTCTGTTGTGTAATTCACTTCCTTATTCTGCGAATATTGAAAATCAATACCCATACCGTTCTTCAGCGTTTTATCAAAATACGGGGCGACATAGTTCAGTAACACTTGTCGTGAATAGCCGGTAATCAACCATATATTCAATTTATCATTTCTTCCGCTTACATTGTTGGCAATAAGCTTAATGCCGTAATTAACCCTTGATAAGCTCGCGTCATAATCCTTGATCCAAACATTAAAATTGCGGTCTACCGGTTTAAAATAAGGCACAGGAAAAAAATACCACCGTTCCTTTACATCAACAAGAACATCAAGCGAATCGTTGAACCAATTGGTGAAGTCAACCGTAACATCAATAAAAAGTCCTGTATTAATTAAACTCTGCCTTGAGCGGGGTAGGTTTTTTAGGATGTCGGAGATAGAATATCTGTTATTCTTCTTCAGCGGCACTTCTCTTTCAATAATATATCCCTTAGTAATTCTGTTTCCGGTAATGAAAATATTACGTATGGTAAGGAAAGATGATTTGAGTACATCATCGTCTTCATGGGGAATCTCTTCGTTTTCCTGGGCCAGTAAACATTGAAAAAAGCAAAGCATCACACCACACAGTAACAAGTATTTGCACAGTGCCGTCATTCGGTATGTTGATGTATATTTATTTTTTGTGAACAGAGAACTAAAATAGGATTATTACGCAAAATCCGACCTATGATAGTACAAAAGCGGGATTATATATTGAGATAATTCATCAGGTGAACAAAATTGCTCTCCAATTCATTCTGAAATAGCTCATCTCCGTAATAAGATTTCACATTGTATTCATGCCTTTGCAGGGTGGCCACAATGTCGGAAATCTCCGCCTTATTAATACGTAGCGTAATGGTGAGTAATTGTGTGGCGGGGTCTAAAAAACTATTGAATTGAGTAATATATGCGTCATTAGATTCAACCAGCCGGTTTAATTCACTGGCCGAAAACTCGTTTTTCTCCATTTCAAGTATGATCATAGCACCCTGTTCTTCGATGCCAGCAAATACAGCCAGTTGCCTGAACAATTCGCCTTCGCCAATCACGCCAATCAATTCATTTTGGTTATCAATAACGGGAACAACCGATACGTGCAGATCCTTTGCTCTTTTTACGGCAAGCAAAAAAAAGTCGTTTTGCCGAACAGAGGGATTAGAAAAGTTGCCCTTCAAACTTTCAAGAATAACATTCTCATCATTATCCAGCAATTCATCTTCGCTTACGAGACCAAGATATTTATCTTCATGTACCACAGGTAGATGAGCCACATGAAAATCGTTCATTTCCTGCAATGCTTTGCCAACATTATCATCCAGGTGCAAGAATGGAATACTCCGCGATATAAGTTGTCCTGCAAACATAAGAAGTAAATTTTCTTATACAGATGCAAATTAACCGGTAACCGCTGCAGGTTCATTCAATTTTGTGAGAAACTGGTACAAAATCTTGTTAAATTCCTCGGGTACTTCCATCATGGGAGCGTGCCCGCATTTATCAATGAAATGCAGTTCGCTGTTAGGTATCAAACGGTTAAACTCCCTGCCTACAAAAGGTGGAGTAATAGTATCGTTATGCCCCCATACCAACAACGTAGGTTGCCTTATCTCATTCAATTCTTCACCCAGGTTATTGCGGATCGCGCTCTTAGCCAGGGCAATAATTTTTATCACTTTTAACCTGTTCGTAGTAATTTCAAACACTTCATCTACCAATTCCTTAGTAGCCTTTGAAGGATCATAAAAAGTGAGTTGTGTTTTCGTTTTAATGTATTCGTAATCGCCTCTTTTGGGATAAGTATCTCCCATCCCACTTTCGAATAACCCGGAACTACCGGTAAGAATAAGTGACTTGATGCGCTCGGGATGCTTTAAAATATGAAGTAATGCAACATGCCCACCTAATGAATTACCTAATAAATGAATGTTCGAATATAACCTGTGTTCGATGAACTTTTGAACAAATTTCTCTATTCCGCCTACTGAAGTGTGTAAAAGATCAAGTTCCAATAAAGGAAGCATGGGAACCACTACTTTATAGTGCTGACGAAAATATTCAATAAGGTATTCAAAATTGCTTAAAGCTCCAAACAGTCCATGCAATAATATTAAAGGCTCCCCATTGCCCTCTTCAATGTATTTGAACTTGCCGTCTTGCTTGATATCGTAACTCATCCTGTTTATACCTCAATTAATTGCTAAAATAATTTTTTTGCACCACATACAGCACCGTCCTGTACAAAGAAAAGGAAAAATCTTTGAAATAAATGGTTATTGCATACTGCAGAGCACTTCATGCTATTCACGAAACACTTACATTTGAAATGTACATTATATTATTGAATATTAATTTTTTGGGCATGGAATATCGTAAAATGGGAAATAGTGGATTACAGTTAAGTGTACTGTCTTATGGAAGCTGGGTTACTTTTCATAAACAGGTAGATGATCGTCTTGCAGATGAACTGATGGGACTTGCATATGACAACGGTATAAATTTCTTCGACAATGCAGAGGCCTACGCTTTGGGAGAGAGCGAAAAACTAATGGGACGGGTAATGAAGAGGAAAAACTGGAACCGCAGCTCCTATGTGGTTTCATCAAAAGCTTATTTTGGATGGCGAGGGAATGATAATAAACCCAACCAAACGGGTCTTAGCCGCAAACATTTGGTAGAAGCATGTAACGAGGCTTTACAACGTTTACAACTTGAATATCTGGATTTATATTTTTGTCACCGCCCCGATACCAATGTACCAATTGCAGAAGTGGTATGGACAATGAATCATTTGATGCAGCAGGGAAAAATTTTGTATTGGGGAACCAGCCAATGGAGCGGCGCCGAAATTATGGAAGCTCACCGCGCAGCCCAGGAATTTAAACTCATCGGCCCGGTTGTGGAACAGCCACAATATAACATGTTTGAACGCTATAAAATGGAACAGGATTACTTACCTGTATTTCAGAATGTGGGATTAGGTGCTACCATTTGGAGCCCCTTGGCAGCCGGGTTTTTATCTGGTAAGTACAACGAAGGAATACCCGAAAACTCGCGGTTGGCCATGGAAGGATTTGAATGGCTGAAAGCTCGATGGGTGCAGGAGGACAAAATAAAGAAAGTAAAACAACTAGGGGAATTGGCAAAGAAAATAGGGGTTTCGCTGGCATCCCTGGCCATAGCATGGACTATCTATAACCCAAACGTTACTACCACTATATTGGGGGCAACAAAAAAGGAACAGCTCGAAGAAAATCTAAAAGCACTCGAGGTAGTAAAAAAAATATCGCCGGACATCATAGAAAAAATTGAAAAGATTCTGCAGAATAAACCCAGGTTAGATTTAGCATAAACAACGGTCAATATCCAATAGGCTGCGGCTTCCTTCCGCACTAACATTTCAACGACTTATCCGTATGCTTAAAATTAGCTTCCGCTTAAAATGAAATCTTTATAAAAAAATTTAAGAATCAGGAAAAGGGCACTGACATAGCGTTGTCAGTGTACCGCTGTTTCTTTGTTCAAACAAAAAACATAATACAATGATTCAAACATTTTTAAAAGAGATGGACCGGGAGGCGGTAACCACCCGCAAAATGCTTCAACGGGTGCCAGATGAAAAATACAACTGGAAACCACACGAAAAAAGTATGACTTTAATAAGGCTGGCGACCCATGTTGCTGAACTTCCTTCCTGGGTTAGCATGGCCCTTACAACCGATGAGCTTGATTTTGCACATACTCCTTATCAGCCCGGGGTAATCCACAACAACAACGAGCTTATCAATTATTTTGAAAATGCCTTAGGTGATAGCAGGGTGCATTTAGCGAAGGCTACTGAAGATCAATTAGAACTTCCCTGGGTGCTACGAAACGGCAAAGAAATTTACAGCAAAACCACAAAAGCAGAGACCATTCGTATGACCTTTAGCCAGATTATACACCATCGGGCACAATTGGGAGTTTATCTGCGTCTTTTGGAAATCCCCATTCCGGGAAGCTACGGTCCGAGCGCGGATGATCCTGGATTTTGATGCGGACTGCGCCGCATTTTAAGGCACCATCCTTCTCATCCGCGGTCCTTTATAATGTAAATTTTTAACATTTCCGAAATGTTTCGTATTTCGAACAAATGCACTACATTTGATCTACTAATACTTTCGTAATTAAAAATCAGGTGTATGAAAAAAGCATTTTTACGATGTTCTTTGCTTACGGCAGCGATATCCGGTTATATTTTGCTTTCTATCCCGGTTGCAGCGCAGGAGGTGGAAAATAAAAAAAAAGAAGAGATTATTATCCAGAAAAAGAAGGATAAAGACGAGAAAATGACCATTGTTATAGATGGAGATAAGATAACGGTGAATGGCGAGCCCTTATCCGACTTTAAGGATGAAGATGTGATTATCCGGAAACGAAACCTTGCTATTTCTCCCGACAAGGGGAATCGGGGCAGTCGCGATTTTATGGCTCCTCCTTCACCATATGCACCATTGCCACCCATGCCACCCCATGTATGGCGGTTTTCCGATGATGATGCGATAACGCTCTTTGCACCCAGGGCGATGTTGGGTGTATTTACCGAAAAAGATGGGAAAGGTGCTAAAATCAACGAAGTAATGGATAGCAGTGCTGCGCAAAAAGCCGGGCTTGCCAAGGGAGATATTATTACTAAAGTGGGCGACAAGGAAATCACTGATCCCCCTTCTTTATCAGCGGCCATAAGAGATCAAAAGCCGGGTGATGAAATTCAGGTAGAATTTATCAGGGCCAACAAACAGATGAAAGCAAAAGTTAAACTGGGCGAATCCAAATCTTCGGCACGTACATTTAATTTTGATATGGCACCTTTCAATGAAGACGCTACAAGAGAATTTAAATTTCACGGTCCAAATTGGGAAGGCAACTGGGATTTATTTACCGAAAAACCTCAATTGGGCATCCGCATACAGGATGTAGAAGAAGGCAATGGAGTTAAAGTGTTGGACGTAGAAGAGTCTTCTACTGCCGAAAAAGCCGGAATAAAAAAAGATGATCTCATCATTGCCATTGATGGGACTGTAATTAAAAATGCTGGTGATGCAAAAAAGAAAGTTGTTGAATTAAAAGACAAATCTTCCTATCCTGTCAAGCTTAAACGGAAGGGCGCAATGATCACTGTTAATGTAAAAGTTCCAAAAAAATTAAAGAGCGCCGACCTGTAGGCGATAATTGATATTGTGTTTTCCGGCGGTTGCATTGCAATCGCCTTTTTTTATACTACCATTGTTAAATATCTTAGCTGGCCGAAAACCAATCATTAACATGAAACTTTTTACGTCGCTTATTTATATATTTACAACACTCCTCATTTTAACAACAGCCTGCAGGCAAAAAGAGCAGATAGCGAATATAAATATCGTTATACAAAACAACCCCAAAAAGCGGCTCGTGTCATTAATCAATAAGGCATATGGCGAATCACCAATTATTTTAGACACAGCGTCAATTGATGCCGGAAATAGTAGTTGCCATTTTCAGGTAGTAGGCAAATCGCAAGGTATATACAGCGTAAAATTTGAAAACGACAGCAGTAATGGCCGCTATATTTTATTCTGCAGCGATCAACCAGTTATTGATATTAACACCGACTGGAATGACTTTGCTGCCTATTCGACATCCTCGCCGGCTTCCGCTTCACTTAAAAAACTGCTGGTTACTTTCAATCAGTATTTAAGGGAAATCGACACACTTAACCGCAATAGTATGCAGAGTGAAACCGATAGCGTTAGAAATATTTGGAAACAGGCAGAACATCAAAAGAGACAGGAATCGCTGGAATACCTTTTACATTATACGGACTCAGCCAAAAACCCTACTGTTGCCTTGTACGCTTTAGGCATACTCGAGCAACGGCAAACCGATTCCAGCCTAATGAAACCGCTTCTGGCCAGCTTGGCAAGCCGGTTCAGCGACAATGAAGATGTAAAAAAAATAAATGCGGACTATGCGGACTTTCTTTCAAAGGAGGCGGCTACACTCCGTGTGGGGAAATTGGCACCGTCGTTTAGTTTGCCTGATACAGCAGGACAAGTTGTTTCACTTCAATCTTTCAAGGGCAGATACACTCTCGTAGATTTTTGGGCAAGTTGGTGTGCACCATGCCGAAAAGAAAATCCATCGATAGTGGCCGCTTTTAATGCGTATAAGGAAAAAAACTTTTCGGTTTTGGGCGTTTCGCTGGACAAGGATAAAAAGGCCTGGCTAAATGCCATTCATTCCGACCACTTAACCTGGCAGCATGTGAGTGATTTAAAAGAATGGGATAGCATGGTAGTGCCACTATATGATATTGAAGGCATTCCTTTCAATGTGCTTTTAGATCCCGGAGGAAAAATTATAGCTATGAATTTGAGAGGTGATGCACTGAAGCAAAAGCTGGCTGAAGTATTACAATAATATTCCGATCCATTTTATTTGTGCCCGGATTGAACAGGTGGTATTGGTTACAAAGAAATATGATCGCAGTGCGTTCGTCACTATTGGGTCCCCGCAAATTAATATGCCTTTGGATGTGTTCGATGTTGAAATCTCCGTGGCTGTTATACCAGGCTATAATGGTTCTTCTTTATTGAAAATTTTGAAAAACGCATTCGTTTTTCCGCTTAGTCAAAAAGAGTACTTTAACTATTTAATACCCTGCACGGTATACCCCTTCTCGCGCAGCAGGTTAATAACACCATTTGGTCCGGCGAGATGACCCGCACCTACTGCGAAAAATACACTTTCTTTTTGCAGGGCATTTTCAATAATTGGTATCCAGCGTTCATTTCGATCAAATAAAAGAGCTTCTTCCGATCCGGCAATATCAGGCGACGATATAATGGATTGGTAAAGCGCATCAAGGTCCTGTCGTTTATAGTCCTCAACCATTTTCGCAAATTCCTTTCGTTGCTCAGCAAATTCATTTACATACCGCATCACCATTTGAACCTGTGCCGAGTCTGGCATATCGTCAAAGATTTTCATCTGCTCTTCAATCGTTTCCAGTCCCAGCACCTCCTTATGCTGTTCTTTAGCCATTTTAATAAAGGCCATTTCGTACGATTCCTGTGTGGAGCAAGGTAGGGTTTTAAGAGTGAGAATACTGAACAAAACGAAGGGTTTCATCGTATTCAGTAATGTTAGCGGCATGCCTATCGTATCCCGGAAAAAAATATTCAGTTTGTGATAATCGCTATCGCTAAAAATGTCGCTCAACTTTTTACCCTGCAACATCGACAGTTGCATCATCTTCATATTCATTGAAGGATCATCCATATCTATTTCGAGGTACAGCTTTTGCGAAGCCTTAAATTTTTCCTTTAGTTCCTCGCGTATTTTAAAATCTTCCGCGCAAATAATGTGTATGGTACCGTACAGGTATGACGGACTGCTGATCCCATTTCCGGATATCTCCCACAACAATGTATTATCTGCAGATGGCTGGGCATTGATGATATTCAATTGGCTTTGCAGAAATATAGCAGTAAACAAAACAGGAAATTTGCGCATGTTATTATGTTTCAATCGGTAAAAAGAATAACTATGGTGCCTCTATCTCAGTGAGCAGGTTTCTAAGTTTTTGTATATGCCTGCCATATAAGCGGTTTACATACCACCGGTTAGCAAAATAAAAGATGATGGTAAAAATAGCAGTAAACAACAGATATAACAAGGTAAATACAGGAACGCCATTTACTGAACGTAATGAAGGGAAGATAACAATGTTTTTATAGTATAAAAGCAGGTAGAAGAAAAGCATTACCACTGGAGCCAATGCCGTGCCCCCGATAAGATAAACCCGCACATATTTTTGTAAGGTTCTTAGTTGCTTCTGCAGGTTTTGCTTTACCACGCATGTGGGGCATTGCATGGCTTTAAGTAAATTGCTTTTCTTGTAATAATACCCGGTAAAAGCAAATGCAAGCAGCAAGTAAGCCCAACTCACTTCCTTTAGTTTCCCGTCAAAAGCCGTAAAGTAAAAAAGGGAGATGGCGGCAACGCAAAGGAGCACAATTAATAATTCAAATAAAAGATTACGCCGCATTTTTGAAACAAGTCCTTGCGAAGGGATATCCACCGCTGCTAATACCTCCTTCCGGTATACAGTGTCCATCTTTTTGTCAGCCATCTCCGACCAAACTTCCTTTAGATATGCTAATTCCATTGTTAATGCTTTTCCACTTTAAGGACTGTATTCAGGTTTGGCTAACCTGTTTGCGTAGTTTCTCTTTAATACGATTCATTTTAACCCTGAGGTTTGCCTGCCCGATCCCCAATACTGCTTCCATCTCCTCATAAGATCTTTCTTCCAGGTATAACATCACCACGGCCTTCTCAATATCAGATAGCTTACTTACGGCTTGGTGGAGGATTGTCAACTTCTCTTTTTGTTCAGCAGTATCGGTATCAAATAGAACAACGGCTTCGTGCAAGGGGTTTTTTACCAAACTAACGGTTCTTTGTTGTTTGCGATAGTCTGATATGGCTGTATTTAACCCAATACGATACATCCAGGTGCTGATTTTTGCCTCCCTGCGAAATTTTGGAAAAGCCTTCCACAGTTGGGCCAAAATTTCCTGAAAAAGGTCCTGCTTGTCGGTTGCAGAATGGCGATACAGGTGGCATACCTTGTGTATAATACCACTATTCTCCCGTATTAATTCCAGGAACTCCTGTTGTATCTGATCTCTACCCAAACTATTTTAATACCTGCAAATATATTGGTCGCCGTGAAAAGGAAAATGTTACAACACATAGGGAAGCTGAAAAGCAAGTTTTAAAATTGACACAAACGCAAATAGTTAAACCTGCTGCATCACGAACAATCATTATCTTTATGCTGCAAATAAAGCCATGATACAACGAATCCTTATTTTATCTTTTTTATCAGTTTCGATGTTCTGTTCGCAAAGCACAGCACAATTGTATTTTGCAACAGTCCACCAGGTGAAGGCTTCGGAATCGTATGGTGCATACAACAAAAATATGAACTTTTTTGAGCAACAGCGAGGTGTTGATAGTGTAGGGGGCGTTAGGAATATATTCTGCTTACGTCAAAGTACAATATTGAATGGCGCTTTGCCGGCCGGATATTACAGTTCTCATCTGGGATTTTTTTGCAAACAGGAATGGCAGTTTGAAAAAACTACAAAAATCCCACTTCGGGTGCGGTTAGGTTCCCTCAATTACTGTGATAAAATGGAAGGGAAAAAATGAGAGTCGGTCGAATAAAAAAATACATCAATACCAATCGTACAAAAACTGGCATTGATGATTAGCAACATTTTAAAAACAGGGTGGTATGTACCCGATTAATTTTTGTTGCAAAGAAAAATAAAAGGCTTTAACTCATTCTGGTACATCAACTGCACCAGGTTTTTTTCATCCTGGAGTAGCCGGTACCTTTTCATGTCAATTATTTCATTTGCCCTGCAAAAGGTGTCAGCAGATTCTACATGAAAAAGAATTTCATTCAGCTGTTCCACTTCCTGCTCTATGGCTTTGTTGCTCATAGTTTCGTCTTTCAACAATACAAGTAAATCGCGATTGGATGTTTTCATACCTATAGGATTTCAATTATAGATAGTGTAATTTCTCTTCTTTAATAACCCACCATTCCCTTTTTACTGGGGCACCCACAACCCTTTTGCCCGCCTTTAAAAATGCTGCAGCCCGACATCATCACTGCTAGAACCAGAAACAACACTACAAAAAATGTATAACCTCTTTTCCTCATTTTACGATAATTTCAAACTACCGCAAAATTAAACTAAATTATCTTCAAAATATTGTCACGACTAAGCGGTTTTTAAAAGCATTAACAATAATACACGTTTTAATCTGAATATTGCATGCCTTCTCCTAAAATATTGGTGGCGCCTCTGGATTGGGGGCTCGGACATGCCAGTCGCTGTGTTCCTCTTGTAAATGAATTGATTCACCAGGGCTGCGAAGTGTGCCTTGCGGGAGAAGGGAAAAGCATGCTGCTTCTTAAGCGGGAATTTCCCCAACTCCGTGTTTTACCTTTAACAGGATATGATATTTTTTATCATAACACAACAGGCTATTTCGGTTGGGTGATGTCCAGGCAAGTTCCTGCTATAATAAGGTCCATTCGCCGGGAACACAAATGGCTGAAAAAATTAATGGAAGAGGAGCATTTTGATGCTATAGTGAGTGACAACCGATATGGGCTGTATGCCGAAAAGGTCCATTCTGTTTTTATTACCCACCAACTGGCAATCAGAACCGGGTTGGGCTATTTGATGAATAAATGTGTACAAAAGATCAATTACAAGTACATCAACAAATTTAATGAATGTTGGGTACCTGATTTTAAAGGTGAAGATAACCTTGCAGGAAAATTGTCGCACCCCCCCGTATTACCAGCAAATACAACGTATATAGGACCAATATCACGTTTTAAAAGAAATCAAGTGAACAAAAAATATGATCTCTTGATTTTGCTTTCGGGTCCGGAACCACGCCGTACCATATGGGAAGAAGCGTTATTGAAAGAATTGAACACATACAAAGGTAAAGCACTATTGGTACGTGGAATACCCGGCTGCAACGAAAAACCATTGATAAATAATAACGCCGGTTTTGTCAATTTTGCGGATGCAGGTGAACTTAACGTATTGATGCAGCAAGCAGAATGGGTAGTGTGCCGAAGCGGATATACTTCCATAATGGACCTGGTGCAATTGCAACATAAAGCTATTTTGGTACCTACGCCAGGGCAGCCTGAACAGGAGTATCTTGCGAAATACCTTCATCAAAAAGGAATGTTTTATGCAGTTACCGAAGCAGCTTTTGCCTTAGGGAAAAGTTTGCAGGATGCCGAAAAATTTCCTTTCTCCTTCATCAATTCCGATGTATTCAAAACATCGTATAAAACACAGGTAACCAGCTTAATTAAAAGAATTATGAAGAAAAATCTTGCTGGTCAAACATCAGAGTAACTCAACCGCCCTTTTGAGGTCTTCAGGGGTATCTATACCTACACCTTTGTAGTCAACCTTTGTCATGCGTAATGGGACGCCATGCTCCAAAAAGCGCAGACATTCTATTTTTTCCGCATCTTCGAGCGGAGTGACGGACCAGTTTGTGAATTTCAGTAGGGCATTTTTTGTAAATGCATATATGCCAATATGTTCATAATGTTCAATGGCAATAGATTCATTGCGGGGATAGGGAATAACACTTCGGCTGAACATAAGCGAATTCATATTGAGGTCGGCTACCACCTTTACTATATTGGGGTTTTCGATCAGCTCCTTTTCTTTGAGTGGCCTCATCATAGACGCCACTTCAACCCGATCGTCCTGGAACAATTCAATCAATTGCTGCAATGGATTTCTTTTAACAAAAGGGGTGTCGCCCTGAACATTCACAATAATGTCGATATCCATATCCGCTGCAGCTTCGGCAATGCGGTCGCTGCCAGATTCATGTTCCCTTACGCTCATTTTCACTTTTCCGCCATGTGTCGTTATTTCGTTATAAATAACATCGCTGTCTGTTATCACCCAAACTTCGTCAAACAAACCGGTGGCAACAGTATTATCGTGCGTATGTCGTATAACGGTTTTATCGCCCAGCATCTTCATCAACTTCCCCGGGAAACGGGAGGCGGCATACCTGGCGGGGATCATCGCGACAATTTTCATAGTCATTTTTTTTCAAAGATAGGATGATGCTTAGTAATCCGTCTTTATGGTTTTGTCAAAAGGTAGCCTGAACTGGTACCCAACATCTTCGTCATTTTTGCCTTCCAGCACATCTAGCCCATATTTTAGGTTAATGGGGTCTTCATATGCAAAAGTGCCAAACAGCCTGTCCCAAACCGAAAAAATATTCGCATAGTTAGTGTCTGTAAAAGGTCTTTTATAATGATGATGAACCTTATGCATATTGGGAGAAACAAAAATCCAACTGATGGGTTTATCGAGCCATAGCGGAACACGCATATTGGCATGGTTAAAATGGGTGAAAAGTCCTGCCACACTCCTGTACAGAAAATAATAACCTATTGGAATACCGAGCACCAGCACGCCAATAATGGTCGAAGTCTCGCGGAACAGCCATTCGCCGGGGTGGTGGCGGGTGCCGGTGGTTACATCTACTTTGGTATCACTGTGGTGTACCATATGAAACTTCCACATCCATTTAATTTTGTGCATCACGAAATGGGGGGCATACTGCCCAAAAAAATCGAGAAAAAACAGCGCGGCAATAATTTTTATCCATACCGGTATATTGAATAAATATAATAGCCCGAATTGATGCGCGGTAACCCAGGCGCAAACTTTGATGGTGGTATAGCCAAATATAACATTAAGCACTAACGTACAGGCCAAAAAAACAAGGTTTACCCCCGCATGCCGGTACCTTTTGAACGAAAATCTGAATAATGGATAATAGCCCTCAATCAGCCAAAATATGACCATTCCGCCCATCAGGATCAGCACGCGGTGGGCACTGGGTACATGTTCCCAATATTGAAGAAATTCATTCATTTGGTAGTTTGTTCAGAAAAGTTACGAAGATTTTTGTTGGGTTAATTCTCATTAAAAATATACGATGATTGATCAGGCATTTCATCAAATTCATAATCACAATTAAAGCAGTGGTACACTTTTTTGATGCTTACCGCGTAACTGCCAAAAAGAAAGGTGAGGATTGCGCTTAACCAATTTCCCGATTTTTGCGGATTACTAATGTATTCAACATTCAGGGAATGGCAGTTGGGGCATTGCATGTGGGATTTCTTTTCCTGGTCGAACAAATGGAGCAGGGCAAGGGCTCTTTCCAGGTCGGTTTCGGCAACGGTTAATTTTATTCCCCCTATAGCATTACTGAGAATGGGATCAATGGTTACGGTATATTCATCCCTCAAAAAACAGGGAATGCCTTCATTTTGTAATTTGCCAAGTAATATGTTCGCGTCAATATAATTATCGAAGCTTCTTATGGTAATGAAGTTCATAATCCCCGGTTACAATGCTATTGATTCAGCATTAAAGGCATGGCAAGCATCAACAGTTCCTCATTATCCTCCTCGTCAACGGGCGAAAGAATTCCTGCTTTGGTAGGAGTAGAGAGTTCCATCACCACTTCACTGCTATCGGTTGCATTGAGCAATTCTATCAAGAATTTCGCATTAAAGGCAATCTGAATGTCTTCCCCTTCATACCGGCAATTCATTCTTTCATTTCCTTCAAAACTAAAATCAATGTCCTGTGCAGCCAGCTGTAACTCCGCACCAGTGATGCTGAGGGCTACCTGATTAGTGCTTTTATTACTAAACACACTCACTCTCCTGAGAGCATTCTGAAAATCAGAACGCACTACTGTCATTTTATAAGGATTTTCTGCCGGTATCACTACTTTATAATCAGGAAAACGGGCGTCAATAAGGCGGCAAACCAGCTCCGTGGTGCCATGATCGATGAACATATGATTATTATTATACGATATTTTTAATTCATCTTCGTTATCGGGTAGCGCGCTTTTCAGCAGGTTTAGCGGCTTTTTGGGAACAATAAAAGAGTCTTTTTGCGGGCAGTTAACGTCTGTTCTGCGGAACCTTACCAACCGGTGGGCATCTGTAGCCACAAAAGTGATACCCTTGGGGTCTAACTCAAAAAACACCCCGGTCATAGCCGGACGAAGGTCATCATTGCTTACCGCAAAAAGTGTTTTGTTGATCGCCGTAATTAATGCAGAGGACGACATTGTAAACATATTGGTGTCTTTTGCTGCCGGCTCTTTAGGGAAGTTATCCGGATTTTCACCCATTACTTTGTACTTACCATTGTCGCTCGTGATTTCAACTCCAAAATTTTTATCAATCGTAAACGTAAGTGGTTGATCCGGAAGGTTTTTCAATGAATCTATCAGGATCTTTGCCGGTATACATATACGGCCGCTGTCGCGGGCCTCAATGTCGAGATGAATTTTCATCACCGTTTCCAGGTCGGTGGCTACAACGGTAAGCTTGTTCTTGTCTATTTCAAATAAAAAATCTTCCAATATTGGCAAAACGGTATTTGCGCTGATAACGCCACTGATATGCTGTAACTGCTTCAACAAAGCCGACGAGGACACAATAAACTTCATAAATCGCTTAAAATTAGGATTATGGCAAATATATAATTATGGCAATAAAACTACCCTTATTTTTTCAAACAATATCAACCACTAATCCACTAACTTTTGCTCTATTTCTGCGCTTATTATATTTACATTGATATGATACTACGTAATCAACTTTCCAAAGAACAGGTGTTGCTTAAAATAAGGCATTACTGCGCCTACCAGGAACGAAGCCACAAGGAGGTTTTGGGAAAGCTATATGATTTAGGGCTTTACAGGCAGGAAGCGGAATTATTGATATCGGAGTTAATACAGGAGGATTACCTGAAC
>DASUFG010000583.1:0-17219 GCA_036274715.1 Agriterribacter sp. | reverse complement strand
TCATCATCAAAGCTCCCACCACCGTCGTCGAACAAACCCATATCTTTAAACTCGTCATCAATGCCTAAATCATCTTCTTCTTTACCCTTTTTTGTGGCTCCGCCTGTTTTCTTCGATTTAGACTTGGGTATATCAAACTCATCAAAGTCCGGATCCCAATTGTCTTCTTCATCTACTTTTTCCCAGTCATCTTTTACGTCATCATCTACATCATCATCATCGTCATCATCGTCCTTCGAGACTTTAGACGCAGATGCACTTGCCTTCTTTACAGGTTTTTCATCAAATTCCAGATCGTCATCATCTTCATCCTCATCTTGTTTCCTGGATTTAGACGGAGTTTTTAAGGGTTTGCCCTTCTCATTATTGACAGAAGATCCCTTGCCAGCAGTTTTTTTATCTCTTTCAACTTTTGCCATAGCTTGACTAGATTAACAACGTAAAATTTCTACGAGATTTTGACATAGCCAAATAATTTCAAAAATAATTTTTATTGTAATACAATGCAAGAATTATTAAAATATTGGAATAATCTGATCCCGTCCGGGTCCATTGGAAATATATTTTATCGCTACGCCCAAATAATCATTAATATGGTTAACATATTGTTTCATTTCTCCGGGAGCAGCGTCATAGGCAGACAGCGCCGTAATATCGGTTTTCCACCCTTTAAATGAAGTGTACTCGGGTTCGATAAGCACTTTCGACATTTGGTAGGGTACCTTGCTCTCGCTTTTTCCATCAATATTGTAAGCCTCGCATACTTTTAGCTCAGCAAACGCATCCAGTACATCTGCCTTCGTCATCACCAATTGAGTAACTCCGTTTACCATGCACGCAAATTTTAAAGCTACCAGGTCAATCCATCCGCAACGGCGTGAACGGCCGGTGGTAGCGCCAAACTCATTCCCTATTGTCCGGAGTTCCTCGCCTATCTTATCGTGCAACTCTGTGGGAAAGGGACCACTACCCACCCTTGTACAGTAAGCTTTGGTAACACCTATCACTTCTTTAATTTTTTGCGGAGCTACTCCAAGCCCGGTACATACCCCCGCGGAAATGGTATTGGAAGAAGTTACAAAAGGGAAAGTGCCAAAATCTACATCCAGCATACTGCCCTGGGCACCCTCGGCGAGTACCTTTTTCCCCTCACTTATCTTTTCATTAATAAAATATTCTCCATTTACAATCTTGAACTGGCGCATGAACTCAATCCCTTCAAAAAACTCGTCTTCCCAGGCCGAAATATCTTCATTAAACTGCATGCTATCCAGCAATTTCTGGTGCTTGAGTCGTAGCCTGATATATTGAGTAGTAAAATTTTTGTCGAGAATATCACCCACTCTCAGCGCATTTCTGCCTGTTTTGTCCATATAAGCGGGACCTATTCCTTTAAGCGTGGAACCTATCTTGTCATTTCCCTTCAGCGCTTCAGACGCTTTATCAAGCGCCCTATGCGTAGGCAGAATAAGATTGGTTCTTTCGGCGATATACAGGTTTTTGGAATAGTTAACGCCGAAGGAAGCCACCTTTTCGCATTCCTTTTTTAGAGTAACAGCGTCCAGCACAACCCCATTACCAATCAGGTTCAGGGTGCTTTCATGAAAAATACCCGACGGGATCTGGTGAAGTACAACCTTTTTATCATTCACATATAAGGTATGCCCTGCGTTGGGGCCACCCTGAAAACGTGCAATAATATCGTAAGACGGGGCAAAAAAATCAACAATTTTACCCTTCCCTTCATCGCCCCATTGGAGGCCTAATAGTACATCAACCATTGAACACAGTTTGGTAGTGGCGCAAAAATATAAGAATGCAGGCAATAAGGAAAATAAAAAATGTGGCAAACATGGGACTGTGAGAATGTAGAAATTTAAGATGAAAGCATTCCAAACATGCGCTGTAAAAGCCGATCAACAATTTGTGGGTCATCAAAAATAGCCCCTTATCTTTGAACGAAATTTTTCGCTTTAATGACTCCTACACAAATTTCCTATCTCGCATTTGGTATTTTACTGATATTGGCGCTCATTTTTGACCTGGGGTTACTGAGTAAAAAACACATTGCCGTTACCATGAAAAAAGCCTTGTACCAAACAGTTTTTTGGGTTGGGCTTTCTATTATATTCTGCGGATTTCTTTTTTTTGAAGAGGGACCGGTTGTAGCCACAAAATATTTTACGGCTTACCTGATGGAATGGTCGCTCAGCGTAGATAACATTTTTGTGTTCATATTGATATTTGGGTTTTTTAAGGTTGCTGAAGCCGACACGGCCAGGGTGTTACTTATAGGGATTCTTCTTGCGATTGTTTTCAGGATTGGTTTTATAGCTATCGGCATTGAGCTCATTGAGCGGTTTCACTGGATATTGTATTTTTTTGGCGCTTTCCTGATCTATACGGGATACAACTTATTTTTTGATAAGGAAGAAGAGGAATTTAATCCGGGTGAATCTAAAATGTATAAATTCATTCAGAAATATCTCCGGTTTTCCGATCTCGAACCCAAAGGCAGGTTTACCATTAATCATCATGGCAAAGTATACTTCACCCGTTTGTCCGTAGTAGTGCTGATGCTGGCAGCCATAGATGTCGTTTTCGCGCTGGATTCCATACCCACCGTTGTTTCATTGGTGCGTGAAAAAGCCAATGTACCTTTTTCGGAAAAGGATATATTGGTAATATACTCCTCGAATATTTTCGCGGTGCTGGGATTGCGCTCTTTGTTTTTTTTATTAAAAGGTGCAGTGAACAAATTCGACTTTTTGCAACAGGGCATTGCAATAGTGCTGGTTTTTATTGGCGTTAAGATGCTGATCGAGTATTTTGATATCCGTATCTCCATTTACATATCACTTATCGTAATTGTTATTTGCCTGGCTGCATCCATCTGGTATTCTGCTTACCACGACAAAAAGAAAACTTTGTACGATAAAAATCAGGAGGAGTAGAAAAGTGCCTTTTTCAAATAACTAACGAAGCATAATTATGGTAAGGTATACTATTGAAAGGGTTTCCGCAATAATTCATGCACAAAAAATCAGCGCTAACGATGCGGTTATTGATTCCCTTTTTATAGACAGCCGAAGGATGACAAGTCCTTCCACTGCCTTGTTTTTTGCTTTGACCGGTCCCAGGCGGAACGGGCAATTTTTTATACCGGAATTATACCAACGGGGCGTAAGGAGCTTTGTGGTGAACCGAGATTTTAAAACAGAGGATTATCCCGAGGGCAATTTTCTTATTGTCGATAACACGCTCATTGCGTTGCAACAACTTGCTTCCTTTCATCGCTCCGCCTTTCGCATTCCTGTGATTGGCATAACCGGCAGCAATGGCAAAACCATCGTAAAAGAATGGCTGAACCTATTGCTTGAAAAGGAGTACCATATTGTAAGAAGCCCGAGGAGCTACAATTCCCAAATTGGTGTTCCGCTGAGTGTTTGGCAAATGGATGGCACACATACGCTCGGTATTTTTGAAGCCGGTATTTCTCAGCCCGGAGAAATGGAGGCGTTGCAAAAAATTATTCAGCCAACGATAGGTGTATTAACCCATATAGGGGATGCGCACGATGAAAATTTTACCGGGCTCCCGCAAAAAATAAAAGAGAAGCTTTATCTGTTTCGCATGGCGGAGTGGATCGTTTGCCATGGAGACAATCCTTTAATAACAGACGCTGTTGAGAAAGCAAATATTCCGGCTGTTTATTGGGGAATGAATGAAAATTGCCAGGTTCAGTTAAAATCGCGTTATACACATAACAACGGCACATTCATTGAATTGCAAGCCAATCAACACCTGAATTTCCCGCGCCCTTTGGATAAAAGTCTGGACCCTGTTTTTACCATGCGAGTTCCTTTTATTGATGACGCATCTGTAGAAAATGCCATTACCTGTTGCTGCGTTTTAATGTGCCTTGGTTATACCAATGAGGTAATTCAGGAACGCATCGCATTATTGAAACCGGTCACCATGCGACTTGAAATGAAGAGAGGCATCAATAACTGTTCGATCATTAACGATAGTTATATTGCAGATTTAAGTTCTTTGCGGATTGCACTCGATTTTCTATTGCAACAAAAACAACATGATAAACGCACCGTTATACTTTCCGATTTTCTTGAAACTGGCATACCGCCGGAAGACTTATATCCCGGAATTGCCCTTGCCTTAGAACAAAAATCTGTGAACCGGTTTATTGGCATAGGTAGCCAAATCAGCAAGTATAGATCATCTTTTGAGTCCGTTTGCAACGATTGTTCATTTTACAATTCGGCAGAGGACTTTATTGCGAATTTTCACAGCAATGCCTTTCGCGATGAAACCGTATTAATAAAAGGTGCAAGAGTGTTTTCATTTGAACGCGTAAGCCGATTGCTCGAACAAAAGGCGCACCAAACAGTGTTGGAAATTAATCTTAACTCGATTGTTCATAACCTTAAAAAATACCAGGAACTACTACAACCGTCTACCAAAATAATGGCGATGGTAAAAGCCTTTTCATATGGCAGCGGTAGTTTTGAAATAGCCAATGTACTACAATTTCAAAAGATAGACTATTTAGCAGTTGCCTATACAGATGAAGGGGTAGAATTGCGCAAGGCAGGCATAACACTCCCCATTATGGTAATGAACCCTGAAGAAAACAGCTTCTCGGCGCTAACTGAGCACTACCTGGAACCTGAAATTTTTTCTTTTACGATTTTAGCTAAATTTCAGGATCATCTGCGTGAACAGGCATTCAAGCAATATCCTGTGCATGTTAAAATTGATACGGGAATGCACCGGCTGGGATTTGAATTGCAGGACATTCAAGCGCTTTGCGATATTCTCAGAAACAATTCCTTGTTATCCGTTCAATCGGTGTTCAGTCATTTGGCCGGCAGCGAAGACCCCCAACTAGATGATTTTACGAATCAGCAGGCGGAAGTTTATGGAAAGGCATGCCAACAATTGCAGCAAGCATTGAATTATTCCTTTATCAGGCATATTGCTAATTCGGCAGCCGTAGTACGACACCCATCATTGCATTTTGATATGGTACGCCTGGGTATTGGTTTATATGGAGTAGACGGCACCGCAAACGGCATGCTCGGGTTGAAAGAAGCAGCTACCCTAAAAACAACAATTGCTCAAATTAAAAAAATAAAGGCACAGGATACCGTTGGCTACGGCAGGAAAGGGATAATAAACAAAGACAGCACTATTGCCACCATACGCATTGGTTATGCAGATGGCTACAGCCGCAGTTTTAGCAATGGTGTCGGTCATGTATTGGTTCATGGTCATAAAGCGCCCGTTGCAGGAAATATTGCGATGGACATGACCATGATCGATATTACCGGAATTTCCGACGTACAGGAGGACGATGAAGTAATTGTTTTGGGAAAAGGAATCTCCCTTACTCAACTTGCTCAATGGGGCAATACCATTCCATATGAAATCATGACAGGCATTTCCCAAAGAGTACAAAGAGTATATTTTGAAGAATAAATCAATTAGATGCCGCCTATCCTACGAAAACACTCAAACTGCTGACTATGAAGGCCAATAAACGGCGTTTCTTCCGCACATACACCATACATTAACATTCCCGGGCATTAGCGCTGCTTTTTATACCCGCAGCCCAACCTTTTCAGCATTGAGTGGCGTATATTCTCGGGGTAAGTATTCCGATGTTTAAATAGTGTTATAATCGTTTAAAAGCAGGTTGATGTGCATGGGATAAAGAAATAATATTTTTATCTTACCTGTACAAAATCAAGTGCACTTCTTTAAAGCGGGCTTGGTTAAGGAAACAAACAGAAATAAACACGGTAATTGAGTAATAACCCTGCAGATATTAACCTCATAAACGGTTGTATCAATAACGACCGAAAATCACAGGAATGCTTATACAAGCAGTTTTACGTGTCGATGATGGCTATTTGCATGCGATATGCCCGCAATGAAGATGACGCGCTGGAAATATTGAACAATGGATTTTTGAAGGTATTTAAGCACATAGACAAATTCGATTGCCTGAAAGCTAGCTTATATACATGGATAAGAAGTATTATGGTGCATAGTGCCATAGATTTTATAAGGCAAAATACGAAACATAACAGGCAGGTCGAAATTGACCAGGCTACGGAACCTTATATTGATAGCGAAGCTGTTGAAAAGTTGAACGCGCAGGAGCTACTTCATTTAGTAAGAAAATTACCGCCTGCTACCCAAACCGTTTTTAATCTATATATAATAGAGGGGTATACACATAAAGAAATAGGAAGCATGATGGGCATCAGCGAAGGAACCAGCAAATGGCACCTTAGCCAGGCAAGGCGGTTGATGCAAAAATTTTTAACAACAGTGCATGTAGTGTAATGAACCGAAAACTACCATACGAAGAACTAGTTGCAGAAAAAATGAAGCATTTGCCTTTGCCCGAACGAGATGCGTCGTGGCAGCAAATGAAAAACAAATTGGACCTTGAAATACCCTTGGCGGAAGGCGGCGGTAAAGGCGGGAGTGATAAATGGTGGTTCACGGGCACCTTATTTGTTACACTGCTTGCCGGAATATGGGGGCTGAAATCTACAACAGATAGTAACTCAACAACCGCACAGGCAAACGATAAAGATGAAATAGCTTTAGTGACTGCAACAGATGCCGGCGATAAGATTACTTATCCCATGGTTAGGAATGGCTTAAACGCGACAGACCAAAATGTAACCGGCCGCATCGAACTCGCTAATAATTCAAAACAAAATATTATTCGGCCTTCAATAAGTACCGAAAAGGAGTATAGCAAATCGTGGACTGAACAACCGAACAATTTGAATGCTGGTAACAATAGATATCCGTCGGTTAAAAGCAAAAGAAAAAAAAATATAGAAGAAAAAGTGAATCAAAGTTTCATTGAGCAAAATAACGAACCTCAGTTTGCGGCTGAACCTGACATAAAAAAACCGGAAGGAAAAAAGGCATCAAACCTGCTACTTTCAGAGCATACTACTTCCAGCGCTTTAGCCAGTAATGATTTGTATCATGCCGAAGAAAACATATCCGGGGCAAACAAGGCAGTGTTTCAAAGCCCAACTTTGAACACCGTTCAGGTAGAGATTTTCAATTATAGTACAGAAAAAAACATTCTCTCTCCTGCTCATTCAAAACATTTAACCGTTCCGGTTTATGTCTCAACGTTGCCCGATGTACGAGCACAGCGAAAGTCGATTTTGCGGGAAATAAAACGTAAGGAGAGAAAGGAAGAAAGAGAATTATCAAAATCATATAAAAATTATCCGTCTTTTTGGGGTGAATCCACTGACCGTTGGTTTGCAGCAGGCATAGCCCCTTATCAGAATTTTGGGGTCGCTTCCCAGGAGTCCTATCATTACAACTCAGCTGCGGGAGAAAGTATAATCAGCGACTACATTCCAGCACCCTACCTGCAGTTTCATTTCACCAACAGGGTATATCTCTTAGGGGAATTCCAGTTCAATTCACCACAGGCAACTCCATCGTTGCTTCTCGCCCAAAAAACAATGACTTTCCCTATGAGTGGCACAGGGTTTACCGAAAACACCTACTTGCGCAAACTTTATTATTTTAATATGCCCGTAAGTTTTTATTACAGTCCGCTTAAAAACTTTTACGTGGGAAGCGGCCTTCAATTTTCGTCGTTCAACAGCGGGCTGGCCAATATAGAGTTAACCACTTCAAATAGCAATATTGTCCTGGACTCGAAAACCGTTAAAATAAAAGATGATTCTTTATCAGCCAACATTAAGTCTGCCGAATGGCGCTATTTGTTTGATGCTAATTATTATTATGACCGTTTTATGTTTGGCTTTCGCTATAACCAGGCCTTAAATAATTTCATCGACCTTAACGTGAACAACAGTTTACCACCTACACAGGCGCGAAACCAGGCCTTCCAGTTTTACATCCGGTATAATTTGGTAGTGGGCAGCCGGAAAAATTGATTGATTTTTAGTCTCCGCAGTATTGCTCACATCAGGTGATCTGTATAGACAACATTGTATTCAAATATAAAAGAGCGATACATTGTTATCTTCTTCGCCACTGATGTTCAGGTATATTCTTACAGCAAGTCACTATTTTATTTTTTTCTTACTTTCATAATAACAATCTCTGATTATGAAAAAAAACCTGCTGGTTAGCTTTTGTCTCATCACTATTCATTTTTTATATGCGCAGGAAGCAAGACTGCTACGACTTCCCTCTGTAAATGGTAGCCAGGTTGTGTTTTCCTACGCCGGTGATTTATATACTGTTGCCCGAGCTGGTGGGGTTGCCCGGAAAATAACCAGCCATCCCGGCTATGAAATGTTTCCCCGTTTTAGTCATGATGGTACTCAAATTGCATTCACCGGACATTATGATGGCAATACGGAAGTCTTTGTTATGCCCGCTGCCGGCGGTCAACCTAAACGGATCACGTATACGGCTACCCTTGGCCGTGATGATGTAGCGGACCGGATGGGGCCCAACAATATTGTAATGGCATGGACGCCCGATGATAAAACTGTAATCTATCGCAGCCGTGGAACTTCTTTTAATCCATTTAAGGGAAAATTGTATAAGGCCCCGTTATCGGGCGATTTAGCCGAAGAGTTACCCTTTTCCGTGGCTGGCTGGTGCACTTATAATGAAGACGGTAGCAAACTTGCGATGAACCGTGTATTCCGTGAGTTCAGAACATGGAAATATTATAAAGGCGGTATGGCCGATGATGTATGGATTTACGATACCAAAACCGGTGAATCGGAAAATATCACCAACAATCCTGCCCAGGATATTTTTCCCATGTACTATAAGAATAAAGTCTATTTTTTCAGCGACCGCGACAGAACCATGAATTTGTTTGAATATGACACCCAATCCAAACAAACCCGGAAGGTTACCGATTTTACCGACTTCGACTGCAAGTTTCCATCCTTAGGTAATGATGCCATTGCTTTTGAGAATGCGGGATATATCTATTTATACGACTTAAACAATGGCAAAACAGAAAAAGTAAATATCACACTGGCCGAGGACCTTTCCTCTGGGCGCACGAAACAGGTTGATGCTTCAAAATTCATCAGTAGCTATGCATTGTCGCCCGATGGTAAAAGAGCCGTACTCGGGGCCAAGGGTGATATATTCACCGTTCCCGAAAAAAATGGCGTAACCCGCAACCTCACCCAAAGCAGTGGTGCAAACGACCGTAATACCGGTTGGAGCCCCAACGGCAAATGGATAAGCTTTATCAGCGATAAAACCGGCGAAGATGAATTGTATATACAAAGTCAGAACGGCGCAGAAACCGCGAAACAACTTACCAAGGGCGGGGGAAGCTATAAATTTTATCCTGCATGGAGCCCCAATAGTAAATTATTATTACTTGCCGACAGGGGCCAGGACCTGTATTATGTTGACATAAACACGGGCTCCAAAACGATTATCGCACACTCCGATAGCAGGGAGATAAGCGACTATGCCTGGGCGCCCGACAGCAAATGGATCGTGTTTACCCAACCCGGAAAGGCACGGGAATTTAATGTGGTGAAATTATACAGCATCGAAAGCAAAAAAATAATTAAGGTAACGGATAGTTGGTATAATAGCGGGCGGGCTGCCTTTAGTCCTGATGGCAAGTTTTTATACTTTGTATCTGAACGCGACTTTAGCCCCATTTACAGTAACACCGAATGGAATCACGCTTATGTAGACATGGCCAAACCCTACATGGTGCCATTGGCTGCGGAAACAACATCACCATTCCAGGTTGAAAATGATGAGGTGTCAATAAAAGAAGATACTCCGGAAGCGGATAAAAACCCATCAAAAAAAGAAAAAACAAAATCGCCGGATAAAAAAGAAAGCAAAGCGGATGAAACGAACACCGGGATTCCTGAAATAAAAATAGATGAGCCGGGATTAACCGATCGTATTGAAAGCCTACCCGTAAGTGCCGGAAATTATTACGGTCTTACTGCCACCAAAGAAGGGTTGTACTATGTAGCATCTTCCTTGCAATCTACCGGCTCTTTTAAATTCTTCGACCTTAAAGACCGTAAAGAAACCGAAGTGGGAAGTTTTTTCAGCTTTAGCATCAGTAACGATCTGAAAAAAATAGTTTTTAAAAAAGGAGAAGATTATTATTTAGAGGACTTAAGCAAGGTTAGGGTAGAAACAAAAAACAAATTAGACCTCACCGGCATGAAAGTAAACGACAGTCTGCATGCCGAGTGGAAACAGATATTTGACGAAAGCTGGCGACAGATGCGGGATTATTTTTACGACCCCAATATGCATGGCGTAAACTGGCAGGCGATGCATGATAAATATGCCGTTCTATTACCTTATGTTAACCATCGTAACGACCTTACGTATATTATTGGAGAGATGATCGGCGAATTGAGTATTGGACATTCTTACGTAAACAGCGGCGATCGCCCCGATGTGGAAAGAATAAAAATGGGGTTGCTGGGAGCAAGATTTAGTCGCGATAAGAGCGGCTATTATAAGATAGATTCGATATTGTCGGGCGAAAGCTGGGATAAAACATTGATATCTCCCCTGCGCCAACCTGGCGTGCGTGTAAAAAAAGGAGACTATGTGATTGCGATAAATGGTACTGATGTGCGCCAGCTATCGAACGTTTACCAGGCGCTCGCAGGTAAGGCAGATCAAACTGTCGAGCTCTTTATAAATACCACAGCCTCTGCTTCGGGTGCAAAAAAATATTTTGTAAAACCAATCGCAGACGAGTCGGATTTATATTACCACGAGTGGGTACAGCAAAACATTTCGAAAGTCACCAAAGCCTCTGGTGGTAAAATTGGTTACCTGCATATACCAGATATGGGGCCTGCCGGGTTAAATCAATTTGCGCGTTATTTTTATCCTCAATTGGATAAAGAAGCGTTGATCATTGATGACCGTGGGAATGGCGGTGGCAACGTAAGTCCCATGATCATTGAACGACTGAGGAGGATTCCTGGCCTGGGCACTATGATGCGCAACAGCAAAACGGCGGGAATAAAACCTGATGCCCAGGTGGGTCCAAAAATTTGTTTAATTGATCAATATTCTGCTTCAGATGGCGACCTTTTCCCCTACCAGTTTCAATTCTATAAAATAGGACCGTTACTCGGACAACGGACATGGGGAGGCGTAGTAGGCATAAGAGGAACGCTTCCGTTTATTGACGGTGGCGATATGCGCAAACCGGAATACGCCCATTTCGCTGCCGATGGTTCTCAATTTGTGATTGAAGGTTATGGGGTAGACCCAGACATACAGGTAATAAATGATCCGCACCAGGAATGGCTGGGTAATGATAGTCAATTGAAAAGAGCGATTGAAGAGCTACAAAAGAAACTCGCCGAACCAGGTCCAAAAGGGGTGCCACCTATTCCTGCTTTCCCGGATAAGTCAGGCAAAAAATAGCACCATAACTGCAGGAATGACAAGGTGCAATTTATTCGCATATCGTAAATGATCAAAGCAAGTAATGCTCCATTTTGGAGATTACTTAAGCATGCGCAATCGTTTTTAGATTCCAAAATCTTGCAACACTTCGCAATGACGGTAATTTTAGAATTATCAGGACTTACCTGTAAGACTTTTTATCAAATCCGTTTCAGCTTTTCTATACGGCGTTCCATCTTTCCGGAAAATATCGTGGAACCAAACATCTGGCTCACCCGCGTATGTTTTTTTCCAGCTATCCCAGGGGTAAATGGTCTGGGATTTCCCATCAACCAAACCCCAATTGTAAGCGCCTACATTGTATTTTTTTGCAACCGGTAACGAACCCTCAAAAGTGCTGTTGTTGCCACGCGCCATATATTCGGTGCAAAGCAGTGGGCGGCCATATTGCTGAAGGTCCGTGATATCTTTTTCGAATGATGCAGCGTTTTCATAGTTGTGAAAGGAGATCACATCCGATTCTTCTATCATCGCCTTTTCGATAGGCTTTAATGAATCCGGGGAAGACCATTCTCCGCTCCAAAGTCCGGCGGTAAGCGGCTGCTGGGCCCCCGCAGACCTTGCCCATTCAAAAGCCTCTTTCATCAACATCATTACAATTTCCGCTTTGTTTGCCGGCTCCGATTTTCGATATTCTTCATTATTCATATTTTCCGGTTCGTTCCAGATATCCCAACCCAAGACGCGATCATCATTCGCAAATTTGCCAACCACACCTTTTGCATAGGCTTCCAGGCGGGGATATTGAGTACTATCAAGCAAGGCTTTTTTTCCCGGGTTTTGCACCCAACCGGAATTATGTACATGAGGTTTTGGCGCACGCTGTGGTCCTGATTTGGGGAAAGGATCCCAAACTGAATCAAACAACACGAATAAAGGTTTAATGCGATGACGGGACGCTATTTCCAGGAACTGATCCATGCGGCTCAAAAAACCTGCCGCATCGTCTTTGTACAATAAATCATGAAGATATACCCGCACCGTGTTCATGCCAATAGAAGCCGCCCAGCCCAATTCGCGATCAATGGTAGCGGTGTCAAACGTGGCTGCCTGCCACATTTCAAGCTGGTTTATTGCCGTGCTGGGAACAAAATCGCAGCCCACCAGCCAGCCCTGCTTGGCATACCAGGCATTCGCTTCCTCTTTCGTCCATTTAGCTCTGCCCTTTTGTTCTGTGTTAGCTTCTGCAGCACCTTTCTCTTTCTCGGCCGCCGGCGCGCATTGTTGAAAATACATCCCAACCAACATCATTAAGCAGGTTACAATTATGTTTTTCATTTGAGATTTAAATTTAAAATTTGAGATTGATTTCTCTTTGTTATTGCTGATAGATTCCTGTCTATGTCGATTGCTCATCACTTATTGATTTTTTCGGTTCCATCTGCCACTTCTACCATATAAGCACTGAGTGTAAGTCCTGTTGCTTCTTTATATTGAAAGCTAATGCTGTCCACTAAATGATCAATAGCATCTTCCCTTACAAGATTTATACTGCATCCGCCAAATCCGCCGCCCATCATTCTCGCGCCAAGTACATCGTTTTCCTTACGCACAAACTGTACAAGCCAGTCCAGTTCCGGGCAACTCACTTCATATTCTTTACTAAGTCCCTCGTGCGTACGAAACATCCTTTCTCCCAGGGCATCAATATTTCCATTTTTGAGATCCGCGCAGGCAGCCAGCAAACGAAAGTTTTCTTCTACCACGTATTTGCAGCGTTTGTAAATCAGCGGGTCTTTAGGAAGCACGTGCGATTGCAACATTTCCAGCGACACATCTCGAAGTGAATTCACGGCAGGAAAAACAGCCTTTATCCATGCCACACCCTGTTCGCATTGCTGGCAACGGGTATTGTATTCGGATGACGCCAGTGAATGCGAAACGTTCGAATTAAAAAGCACTACTTTGATCCTATCCATCAGCAAGGGCACATATTGATACTCCAGGCTCCTGCAATCTAACTGTATAGCATACCCTTTTTTACCAAATACGGAGGCAAACTGGTCCATAATGCCGCATTTCACACCTGCAAAATGATGTTCCGCCGCCTGCCCGATTAAAGCCATGTCTATCTTCGACAACCCAAGCTCAAATAACTCATTCAAAGCATACACTACGCTGCACTCCACCGCGGCGGAAGAAGACAGTCCAGCACCGATGATTACATCTCCATCCAGCACCAGGTTAAAACCGTTGATCGCATAGCCCCGGCTAGATAATTCGCTTACTACACCTAAGATATAATCGGTCCAACCACTCCGGGGGTGAACATCATTGGCCTTACATTCATAGGACTCTTTAAAAGCGACGGAATATAGTTTAATAATGTCGTCGCTTCTTTTCGTAGCAGCTACATACGCAGCTTTATTAATAGCAGCAGGTAAAACAAAGCCCTCGTTATAATCCGTGTGCTCCCCGATAATGTTGATTCTTCCGGGCGAACGTACCACCACAGGCTCTGCATGAAACATCTCCGCAAAACACTGTTTTAAAGCTTCAATATCGTATCTCTTGAATTCCATTTCCCTGGCTTATATTTTTTAATGCGGCAGGATTGCATGCATATTAATTCCGGTTGAAGCAGGATCATCTCAAATTTGACGTTACCTACCTTTATTGTTCCTCGCTTCAAAATCAATTTTGCTGTATCTTCTCCGATTAGTACTCTTTGCTGGTTCACTGTGGACTAAGAGAGCGTAATATACTTCGCAAATAGCTCTGTTGGCAAAGCGAATAACAACTATATCTTCCAATATTCACTATAGTCCTCCCCTTTTTTATTTCACCACACTCATGCTGCTTTATTTTACCACGGGGAAAGCCACAATTCTTACTTTGGTGCATCCATAAGGCACCAATGTTATTTTTTCTTCTGTTGAACTCACCTCACCTTTAAATACACCTGACCGGTCGGACACAGGTTGCGGTGCCACGTCATTGACGATCTTCCAACCTGGAATCTTTTTGGCACTTGCTACCAATTCCAGGGGTGCATTTTCAAGGTTCCAGACAAAATCATCACCAACCGCTTTCAGCACCTTGACATCTGTCTTTTGAGGATATTTGACAAACTCCTCAAGCAACCCGTAATTCCAATCACCCTCGGGAAAAACATTATAATAATCTCCTTCCGCTTGCTGGTGTTCCTTTATCCAGCGTTCTTTTAATTTGAGCGCATACACCAACGGACCTCTTTCCAATGCTCTTGAATTTCGACCCCATGTGGTGACTTTTACCTGCATGGGCAACTGCAATGTAATTTTATCGCCATTGTTCCAGGTCCGGTTAATCACAATAACCTGACCGCCTTTTTCTGTTCGGATGGTTTCACCATTCAATTTTATCACAGCATCCCGGCACCATGCGGGTATACGCAAGTAAAAGGGGAAACTTACCGCTTTTGCAGTACTCAAAGTAAACCTAATCACATCATCAAATGGATAGGCAGTCTCTTCCTGGATTGTTATTGCTGTATGCGAACTGCCTGCCCGGGTTTGCAATACGCTCGGGCTATAATGCAGCGCGGCAACACCATTTCCGGGCGCTGCATACCAAAGATGTGTGGTAAATTTCGTCCAACCCTGGTGCATATTGGCAAGGCAACAGGTATAACCACTCCGCATCCCTAATACATTGTTCATCTCCCTGTCAAAGGGCAGTGAAAAATTAAAAACGCCTCTTTTGATATTTACCTGGTTGGCAATCTGGAAATATTGCTTGTTGTTATAGTCGTCTGTAGTTTGTGCAGGAAGTGCATTAAAAGTCGTGCGTTCCAGCGCATCCATGTAGGAAGGTTCGCCTGTTATGCCAATAATGCGCTCTAATGAAAACATAGATTCTACTACAGCGCAAAGTTCCGAACCCTGCGTTGGGTCGTTACCATGCAGGTCTTCGTCTGCCGAAAAAATACCCATCGGCAAACCATGCAGCGTCATCAGATCATTAAAGCCGGTATGCAGTGAAGTGAGAAAACTTTTATCGCCGGTGCGCTGATAATTTACAGAGGGATCTTTCAATGCCATCGCAACATTCACCCCATGCCTCGACATCCAGAAATCATTATTCTGGTAAGTTGCGGCATTGATTACCCAATCGCGGTTGCCCAACCATTTGCTCCAGCTAAAGGATTGTGATTGTATAAGCGCTGCCAGTTCGGGTAAGGATTTTTCTTTTGTAATACCAAACAACCATTGCGCCATCATTGCATTTTCAGTACCTCTTGATATTGCCCATTCCGTCCACTTACCTAGCGGGCATGTCTTTAGCGTATGAAGTTGATAATTAAAATAGGCAGTCATGAATTTTATCACCCGTTCATCATTGGTGGCGGTATAATATTGCTGTAATACTTTCAGCATTACCATTTTTGGCCACCAGTCTTCGCCTTTATCGCAGTTATTTATGGATATCTTTTCACCGCTCTCTCTCTCCCACTTTGTAATAGGACCAAAATAACCTGAAGGACGCTGGTTGTCCAGGGTCCAATTGATGTATTGTAATACTTTTTGTTTTAATGCCGCATCATCCAGCAAATAGGCTAAGGGAACCGCGCCATCCAGCCAGTAAGGCGTTTCTTCCCAGCCATCGCCTTTACCTCCCAGCCAGCCATTATCGTTTTTTAATTTTTCATAAACTTCATCCAGATGTCCCGTGGTTCCATCCCGCATGATTTGTAATTGGTGCAGTAACCATCCTTTTGGTTTTACGGCACCCAGGGGCAATTCCATATATTTTTCGGGCACAAGCCCCTGCTGCTTTTGAGCGTACCCTTCCTGCATGATTACCATGCATGTCACTCCGATCAGTGCAGCAATATTTTTAACCGCTTTAATATTCATGCCATTTTTTATTTACAATTTTTAGCCGCATTATTGGACCTTTCGCAACAGACGCAGGTCTTGCAGCTTTTAAAACTCAGTATGACCGGGTTTTACTTACTCCCAATAATTTTTTAAGATTTTATTTTTTGTCAAGCAGTTTCATAAAATATCCTCCTACCACACTCCGGGCCTGGAAGCCTACTTTATGGGCATTGGTCGTTTCGTGCCAATCACTAAGCGGCACGCGGTCGGGTGTTTCATTAGCAAAATCATACACTGGTTTTATCAGTGTTTTAAAATCATCCTGGTCACTGGCAAGCGTGGCTGTCCACAATATCCAATCCGACTTGGTATAGGTTTTCCTGCTGTCGAGCGGCAGTCCGTATTTGTTCTGCTTAGTTAAGTAATATTTGATTTCTTGCGCATACACCGAAGCCGGAAATAATTTTAAGTCGAGTATTTTATCCCATACCAGGTTGTATTTCTGACTCCATGTTCCCGGGCTTTCAAATGTGAGGGAGTAATGATCGCCATCATCGGCCAGCTTCATCCATTTCTCTACCATTGTTTTGGTGCTGTCTCTATATTGCGACGCGATATCCTTTTGGCCCAACTGTTCCGCCATCATAGCATAACAGCCTAAACCCACAATAGCTTTTGCCGACAGGTTGGCGTTGCGTGCAATGTGCCCTGCAAAATCATCAGTACACAACTGGTTGACAGGATCAAAACCTTCGGTTAACAAATAAGCCGCCCATGTACTCAATGTTGTCCAATGCTTTTTAGCATATTCTGCATTGCCCTCTATTTTGGTGATAGCCCCGGTAAGGATCATCATATTGCCAGCCTCTTCCACGGGCATATCCTCACCATAGGTTTGTCCGTTGGCCAAAGGATAGGTACCAAGGT
>DASUFG010000582.1:0-4780 GCA_036274715.1 Agriterribacter sp. | reverse complement strand
AAAATCATCGTAAAATTGATATTAGTCTCGCTTCTTCTGGTACAGCTTGGAATGGAGGCTGATGCAACAGTCATGATGCTTGAGAACGATACGGTGCCTGTCACCAGGGATGATTATATGCGTTTAAGCAAATCTCAAAATACGGCAGCCATCATCATGGTAAGTGTAGGAGGATCTGCCTTCCTGGTTGGTGTCATAGGAGGCTGGGGGGTTGCCGCAAACAATTACGATGCCGCTTGGGTAGGCGGTGAGCAGAAGAATTCCAGCGGATATATTATTGCTGCAGTTGGCGGCGGAATTCTCGCTTTGGCTAGTATCCCGGTTTTTCGTGCTGCTACCAAAAACAGAAAAAATGCCCGGATGGCGCCTCAGGTAAAACTAAAGATGGAAAATACGAGACAAATTGTTTTTTCGGATTTGAATACAACATGTTTCCCGTCCGTAGCACTAAAATTGAGGTTTTGAACATTTGTAAAAAATTAGATCGAGGAATTGATTTTGGCCGTTATGATGTTTTGTACTGGCGCTGAGGTTTCCCTTAAAAGAGTGGTAGAAAAATCCGTACCGGAACCACAATGATTTTAAGTATTTCCAGGAAAGTAAAGTATAAATGGTGGGTTCTGGCTGCTTATCCATCTATTGGGCGCTGAGACAATGACAAATTTATAAGCCAAAACCGGCTAATTAATGGAGCTGACTTTTTGATAACTAAATAAACTATTTCAACATGAGAATCATCATAAAATTGTTATTAGTCGCGCTGGTTCTGGCACACCCTGGAATGGAGGTTGATGCAACTGCTTGGCTTCCTAAAAATGATACCGTACCATCCACCAGGGCTGATTATTTACGGGTAAGCAAATCCCAAAATACAACAGCCATAATCATGGTAAGTGTGGGCGGGGCAGCCTTCATGGTTGGTGTTATAGGTGCTTTAACGGTTGACGTAAGCAAGGTAGTATCAACTTTTGCACTAGAAGATAATCAAAAGAGCAACACGGGATATGTTATTGCTGCAGTAGCTGGCGGTATTCTTGCTTTAGCAAGTATTCCCGTTTTCAAATCTGCTCATAAAAACAAAGAAAAAGCCATGCTGATGCCGCAGGTAGCATTGAAAATGGAAAACTTGAAGCAGCCTGTTTTTTCAGGTGTGAGTAAAGCAAGTTTCCCTTCCATAACAATAAAGCTAAGGTTTTGATCATTTTGTAAAAGCATATTGAGTCGCGGAATTACTCCGGTATAACTTCCTTTTACGCCTGCAACTAAGTTTTCCCCCAAAGGGCAACAGAAAAATTCCTTTTCTTACCTTGCACCCATGCAGGAGTATTTACGCGGATTAAATGAAAGACAAAAAGAAGCGGTGTTACATGTAAATGGCCCGCTGATGATTATTGCGGGTGCCGGCAGCGGCAAAACCAAGGTGCTTACCACACGCATCGCCCACCTGATGGCGAATGGGGTTGATGCATTTAATATCCTGGCGCTTACCTTCACCAATAAGGCAGCTAAAGAAATGAAGGAGAGGATCGAGCATATCCTTGGCAACAGCGATGCCCGCAATTTATATATCGGAACATTTCACAGTGTGTTTGCCCGTATTCTTCGGGGTGAAGCCAATCGCCTGGGCTATCCAAACAACTTCACCATTTATGACACCGATGATGCGAAGAGTGTAATAAAAACGGTGGTTAATGAAATGAACCTGGATGATAAGCATTATAAGCCGAATACGGTATACAATCGCATATCCAGTGCTAAGAACGCCCTGGTGAACGCCGAAGAATACGCGAATGATTATGGTATTCAGCAGGAAGATATGCGCAGCAACCGTCCCGCCATCGCAAAAATTTTTGATGCGTACACCAAGCGCTGTTTTAAGAACGGCGCCATGGATTTCGATGACCTGCTCATCAAAATGTACGAATTGCTCAAGCATTTTCCTGAAGCGTTGAGTAAATACCAGCGTAAGTTCAAATACATTCTAATTGACGAGTACCAGGATACCAACCCGGCTCAGTACGAGATCATTAAACTACTGGGTGCCATGCACGAAAATGTGTGCGTGGTGGGCGATGATGCGCAAAGTATTTACAGTTTCCGCGGCGCCACTATCGAAAACATTTTGCAGTTTCAGAAAGATTATGACGATGTGAAGGTGGTGAAACTGGAACAGAACTATCGCAGCACGCAGAACATTTTGCATGTGGCCAATGAAATTATAAGCAACAATAAAGGGCAGATTGAAAAAACCTTGTTCACCGAAAACCCAACCGGTGAAAAAATAAGACTGGTGCGCACGATGTCTGACAATGATGAAGGAAAGTTTGTTGCAGACACGATACAGGAACAAAAATTGCGCAATCATTTTTACAATAAAGATTTTGCTATCCTGTATCGCACCAATGCACAAAGCCGTGCATTTGAAGAAGCATTGCGGCGGATGGGTATCGCCTATACTATTTATGGTGGCATCAGCTTCTACCAACGCAAAGAAATCAAAGATTATATCTCCTACCTGCGTGTGCTGGTAAATCCAAACGATGAAGAAGCGTTAAAGAGGATTATCAATTACCCGGCACGGGGAATCGGCAAAACCTCAGTTGACAGGGCTATCCTGGCAGCTAATGAAAACAATATTTCATTCTGGCAGGTGTTGGAGCGGGCGCGCGAGTTTGGATATAAGGGCGGTACCCTGGAAGCGATTGAAAACTTCGTGCTGATGATCAAAAGCTTCTCGAGCATGTTGCAGCATAAGAGCGCCTACGATATAGCTGTTCACGTAGGCAAGCAAACCAACTTTGTTAAGGAGCTGTTTAATGACAAGAGTACGGAGGGTGTAGCGAGATATGAGAATATACAGGAATTGCTGAACTCCATTAAAGAGTGGGTAGACAGTTCTTCAGCACCCATGGTAAACAACGAGCCCGCGGAACAAGAGGTTTTGGATGAGGAACTATCTGTAGGTTTATTCAGCAAGGAACAGGAAGAAGTACAACAGAATGCGACCCCTGGCAATCCTGGCAATGAAGGTGAAGTGTTAGATGACGGCGACAGGAGCCTCGGCGCCTATCTGCAACAGATTACGTTGCTCACTGATGCAGACAATAAAAATGTGGATGCGGATACTGTAAAACTCATGACCATACATGCCGCAAAAGGACTGGAGTTTGGTTGTGTGTTTGCTGCGGGACTGGAAGAAAGCTTATTCCCCAATGCCATGAGCATTAACACAAGGGAAGAACTGGAAGAAGAGCGACGGTTGTTTTATGTAGTAGTGACCCGGGCCAAGCAAAAGTTGTGGATTACCCATGCCAATTCGCGTTATCGTTTTGGCAGTTTAATACAAAATGAGCCCAGCCGTTTTATCAATGAAATACCGGAGGAATACCTCGACCGTAGTTTCGCCGGTGGTGGCGCCCGAAACGGACCGGCGCGTTCGGCATTCGACCGCCTGAATGGCGGCGGTTTTGGTACAGCAACGAAATCAACTGCCTGGCAGGCCGAAAAGCAATATGGCGCTCCCCCGGGCAAAAAAAAGGAAACCACCCCAACCTATATTGGTCCTAAGCTGCAAACCAAAGTAACGGAACACCAACCTTCTGCCGACTTTACCGCCAGCGATACATCGAACCTGCAGCAGGGTCAAAAAGTGGAGCACCAGAAATTCGGTTTTGGAGAAGTATTAAAGGTTGAAGGAAGCGCGCATAACCCTATTGCATTGGTGAAGTTTGAACTGAACGGCGAAAAAAAAATCATGCTGAACTATGCAAAGCTCAGAATTGTCAGTTGATCACGCAACATGGATTTCGAATACCTCATTATTGGCCAGGGAATTGCGGGTACATTGCTCAGTAATGCTTTATGGAAGCAGGGGAGATCGTTTTTGGTAATCGACAATGTAAATGGAACAGCAAAGGCGAGCGTAGTGGCCGGGGCAATTATTAATCCAGTCAATGTCAGTCGATGGACCTCTGCTCCCCAGGTTGGGAGTATTGTGAACGCTGCATTGGAAACCTACAAAAATTTTGAAGAAACACTGGGTTGTTCGTTGATTGAAGAAACGTCCATGCTGGTCTTTCACGAAGATCTATCACAGAGCCAGTTGTTTGTGCAGCAGCAATTAATTTCGCAAATTTATCTCCCGCCGCCTGTTAACGCAGATATTCAAATTGCAAACCGGTTTTTTAATGATGCATTTGGGCTGGCTAAAGTGCAACCGGTGTGGAAGATCAATGCCACAGCGTTGTTATCAGGATGGGCCGCGTTTTTACAACGCGAAGATTTATTGCTGAAGGAGCACTTTGACATCGACCGCTGCCGTATTACCCCGGAGGCGGTAACCTATAAAAGTACCCGTTTCAAAAAAATTATTTTCTGCGAAGGGGCATCAGGCGCATTGAATCCTTTTTTCAAACAATTGCCGTTTACCAAAAACCGGGGTGAAGCATTGTTACTCTCCATTCCAGGCCTGGCGCCGGATTATATTTATCATCACGGCATACGGTTGGTTCCAACCGCTACTGGTTTGTTTTGGTGTGGAAGTAATTACCAATGGAGCTACAGGAATTTATCACCGGACCAAAACTGGCGTAAGAAAACTGAAATTAAATTGCGGCAATGGCTTACCGTTCCCTTCGAGGTGATGGATCACCTGGTGGCCGAGCGTCCCACTACAGCCGGGCAGGTTTTTTTAGCCGGCGTTCATCCCGGTATGCCATCTGTGGCAATTTTTAACGGGCTGGGTACAAAAGGGTTCTCTTATGGTCCTGCGTTAGCGAAC
>DASUFG010000581.1:0-2900 GCA_036274715.1 Agriterribacter sp. | reverse complement strand
GGGACATGCAGGTTTATTCAGTGACGCTTATGACCTTGCCGTAATGATGCAGATGTTGCTGGATGGCGGGAAATTTAATGGATATTACTTCTTTTCGCCCGAAACCATAAAACTATTCACCGCCTACAACAGTAAGATAAGCAGGCGTGGACTGGGCTTCGACAAACCCGAGAAAGATAACGCCACCAGGCCAGACCCTTACCCATGTAAAAGCGCGTCACCCCAAACATTTGGGCATACCGGGTATACAGGAACCTGCGTATGGGTAGATCCTAAGTACAATCTTACTTTTATTTTTTTAAGCAATCGTGTAAATCCTGAGGGCGGCACCAATACAACGCTGTACCGTTTGAATACAAGAACCAGGATGCAGGATGCCATATATGAGGCGGTTTCAGCAAATGGAATGTGAGGTTTGAAATCTAATGAAAAATCATTCTACGCTACCTCGAAATCTTTTCTTATTAACCAGCGCATACACTAATGCAAACAGCATAATCAAAACAACCGGTAATAAAATATTAAGCGCCTGCCAGGAGGATTTGCGTTCATCGATCTTCTTTTTATCCAATAGGCGCAATGTATAGTCTTTACTCCTGGTTTCTAAAATGCCGGGGTTACCCACCAGGTATTCCATACAATTCAGAAAAAATTCTTTATTGGCATATTGGTAATGGGTGAATGGGTTTTCTCCCATTTGCAATGGACCTTTCTCCTGTGAAACGAAATTGGTCACAATATCGCCATCAGAAATAACAATCATTTTATTGCTGCTATCCACCAACGGGCGAAAAGGGCTTTTATACAGGTTAGCGAGGCTATCCTTGGTGGCAGAAGAAATGCGACTGGCAAATAACGAATTGAATTGGCCTTCGAGCAATACAGCTACCGAAACCGTTTGCTGCGTAAAAGTTTTGAGATCTTCTTCATTTTTTACACTATTCAGTTCAACCTTTGCCGGCGTATTTAATATGCGTGCTGAACCTGATGTGGAGAGCAATATCGTTTTTTGGATCCCTGCGGCTGTCACCGTATCCATCGATTGCGGGAATTGCGACAATACATAATCCAGGTTTTTGGAAACAGGGTTATTGTTGGGAGCCGACAGTAAAGGGAAATAAACCCATGGCATTAACTGCATTTGCGGACGATTGCCGATAGAACCAACTGCCAATGGAATTTCCGTGCAGTTAATATCCTGTACCAGGTCGGGGTTTATCCGCACACCATACTTAAAGAGCATATCATCTGCATTCAAACCCATATCAAAAGCGATAAAGCTGCCCTGGCTACGCTGTAAACTGTCGAGGCTTGCGTACAATCTGTCAATCGCCCATATCACCTTTCCGCCCCGCATAATAAACTGGTCTATCTTTAGCTTCTGAGATTCCTGGAAACCTGTTTGTGGCTTCACAATCAGCAACGCATCAAATACCTCCGGGATCACCGGCACACTGTCTATCGGCAATATACTGAATCCATAATTTGGTTTTAAAGCCTTGTCGATAAGATCATAGACCTCAAAATTTTGCGGCTGCCCGTTACCGGTAAGATAGCCAACCACGGGAACCTTATCCCTTGCTATCTTATCAATGGCGCTTGCCAATTTGTATTCCAACAATGCTTCGGCATTGTTCAATGAATTAATACCATCAACAGAACTTTGCCCCTGTAGTAAATCAACCCCTGCAACCCTATCTTTATATTCAAAAACAGCACCTGGGTATACTAATCGCTGTTCCTCTCCCTCCCCTTCTTTAGCCCGTGCACGCACATTGGTTGGATTAATATTCATTCTTTGCAAAGAATCTATGAGTTCCGCTTTCAACGTATCATTCAATCCCAACCCTGGTTGCCTGAAAAAAAACTGGATGTTGTTACCGCTGATTTCTTTGAACTCCTGCAGCATATCACGGGTACTCCCGGCAAGTTTTTTAAAGCCCGCAGGCAGGTTTCCATCTAACAAAACAGTAATCGTTAGCGGCTCGTTGAGCGATCGCAGCAACTGGCGGGTGGCCGGTGAAATGGTATACCTTTTCTCCGCGGTGAGATCAAGTCGAGTATGCCATTGGGTAGCCAGGTAATTAACCAAGAGTAACCCTGCAAATATATATATCCAGCTATACCGGGATTGCAATAATTTTTTCATGATAAGGCTATCGGTGCAATAATTTTTTACCGGTTACAAAAAGAAACAACCCAATAATACTCAGGAAATAGATAATATCCCGGCTGTCAACAACACCACGGCTCAAACTATGGTAATGAAAATCAAGACCCAACATTTCGATGATGTAGTCCCAACCTCCTTGTAATGCTGGAATTCTGCCTATCGCATTAAATCCACTGAATAAAACAAAACAGATAAAAGCACTCAGCAAAAAAGCGATAACAGCATTGCCTGTGAAGCTGCTGCAACAAACGCCGATAGCTGTAAAAGCCGCCGTCAAAAAAAAGAGTCCAATGTATGAACCCGCAATTCCCCCGCTATCAATACCTCCCGTTGAAAGTGACTTAATGGTGAGGACATAAATGAATGTGGGTAATAAGGCGATGACAACAATAACTAGGCTGGCGAGGTATTTACCGGCAATAATCTGCCATTGACTAAGCGGACGGGTTACCAATATTTCGTAGGTACCACCCTTAAACTCGTCGGCAAAACTACGCATGGTAATAGCGGGAATAAGCAGCAACAAAATCCAGGGCGCCTGTTCGAAAAACTGGTCCAGTGTTGCATAACCATAATCAAACAGGTTGGTATCGGGAAAAACGAAGAGGAAAAGACCGGTGAGCAACAAAAAAATGATGATGGCTATATACCCGGTGAGGCTGCTGAAAAATTGCCGGAGTTCTTTTTTACAAATTGCAAACATGAAATAGTTTATGCTGGATTAGTG
>DASUFG010000580.1:0-4827 GCA_036274715.1 Agriterribacter sp. | reverse complement strand
TGAAACCCACCGACCAAAAGGCTTCTGTTCCTGACCTGTTGACTCCTTCTTCCTTCGTGAGTTCATCCAAAAGAGGCAACTTTTCTTTTAATGCATCAATAAACTCCTGTAGCGCTTCATTTTCGTCAAGTCCTGGTATATCGGCCTGCAACCTCGCCTTAAATTTATAATTTGTTACAGCAGGACCAAACATTACTGCATCAATCACCAATCTTTTCCACAATATAAACTGGTAGCCAAGTTCTCCGCCTACATTGAGAAAATTGATTCGTGTATTAAGATTAGTGGACCTGATTGTCCCTGCCGTATCGGTATGCGTTAACGTTCTGTCTGAGCTGAACTGATAAAAACTGACAAAAGGTGCCAGGTATATCCCACGGGGTGCATTGTATTTATTTTCATTTGACAGATAAAACCGGTAATCGGCACCAAATGAATAGCCAGATTTTTTCTTGACATCAGCAACATTTGCGTTACTCAATCTAAAGGCTCCGTTTAATGGAAATTCCTGGACGCCACCGAAAATATTCAAGCTTTGGTGTTTATTAATTACTCGTTCATATCCAAGCATGAAAGCCTTGTCATAGAGTATTCTTGATGTAACATTCAGCTTAATGGTGTTTTTAAATTCTTTGGCAGTTTTATGGAGGCTGTCGCTCGTTTGCGCATTCACAAAAAAAACTGACAGCGCAAAAATACCTGTTACCGCAAATACAAGTTTTAATTTAAATGTGGATAGTTTCATACACGTCGTCTTGTAAATGATTAAATATTAGCATCAATCAAGCCAATCAATCCGCTTACTTTTCCCTAATCCTGGTATCCGATCCGGGATTCGTAAACATCGAGTTATTGTCATTTTGAAAGTCGATGCTTAGCGGCTATGCTTTGATCTATTTTATACTGAATATCGGTTTTTCCATCCACAAATACTTATTTATTGTGGAACCACCAGCCTGTCTTCAAAACAATTTTGCGGCCGCATCGCCTTCATCTCCCCGTTTCCTTTAAACTGAATGCTGCGCACAGGCAGAATTCTGAAACAGGATTGGCGACAAGCAGGTAAGAATTAGCCGGTGGAAAGAACCAAACTCTTTTACTCCGCCTATTCGGACCACGCCGCGTCAATTACCCATTCGGGTTATAAAAACTTCATGATACCGTTTGCATATGGCACGGTAAGCCGGATTTAGTAATTCATAAAATGAGTTTGGATAGCGTGATGTGAAATGAACCTAAATGTAAAGATATTTTTCCAATAGAGGAATTGAAAATTAGGAGTGGTTTATTAAAGTATAAGAATAAATTGGAGAACAATGGCGGACATTTTATTCACGCGTTTTTCAAAACGCTAACCTCACAAGCAACCGGAAAATAACGAGGCCAGGTATTTGATACTATCTTCAATATTTGTTTTGACTGAGGTCGGCAAGAAAGAACAATTGAAATACTGCGTCCGGCTTGAACAGGCAAAAGGTGCTACCGTTTTTTCAACAGTTCATGAATATCTAACCCATTATGCTTTGCGGTTTCCTTTGCTATTTCATAACCAGCATCGGCATGCCTGATTACTCCTATACCGGGATCATTTCTTAATACTCTCCCCAGTCGTTCAGCTGCTCCCGGTGTGCCATCAGCCACTATTACCATACCTGCATGTATGGAATAACCCATCCCCACGCCGCCGCCATGATGTAACGAAACCCAGCTGGCCCCTGCGGCAGTATTGACCAATGCATTGAGAATGGGCCAGTCTGCAACTGCATCACTGCCATCCAGCATGGCCTCTGTCTCACGGTTAGGACTGGCCACCGACCCAGTATCCAAATGATCGCGGCCGATAACAATAGGAGCTTTCACTTTGCCCGTTCTAACCAATTCATTAAATGCCAGTCCCGCCTTTTCTCTTTCGCCTTGTCCGAGCCAGCAGATGCGTGCCGGTAAACCCTGGAAGGCGATCTTTTCTTTGGCTAATTTCAGCCAACGGAGCAAAGATTTGTTTTCGGGAAACAATTGGGCAACGACTTCATCGGTAACAGCTATATCAAGCGGATCGCCACTTAGTGCCACCCAACGGAAAGGACCTTTCCCTTCGCAAAAAAGGGGACGAATATATGCCGGGACGAAGCCGGGAAAATCGAAGCAGCGGCCCACATTATAGTTGACCGTTCCTGGTGCCTGGCTGTCTTCGTATTCCTGGGCGCGGGCCCGGATGTTATTACCATAATCGAAGGTTATGGCTCCTTTATCCATTAGCTGCAACATCAACTGAACATGCAGGTACATGCTTTCATAACTTCGTTTGAGGTACTCTGTTGGATTTTCCAGGCGCAGCGAATTGGCTTCTTCATAGGTAAGCGAATGTGGCACATAGCCGACCAGCGGGTCGTGGGCGCTGGTTTGATCCGTTAAGGTATCGGGAATAATATTTCGGTCCAATAGCCGTTGCAATAAATGCACGGCATTGCACAACAAACCTATGCTCTTCCCTACTCCCTCTTCCTTATACCTCACAGCCTTATCAATCGCCTCATTTATATCCGTATATTTTTCATCAAGATATTTGGATGCAATCCGTTTGTCTATCCGCCCTTCCTCCACCTCGGCAATAAGTGCCGTTCCTTCATTCATAGTAATCGCCAGCGGCTGCGCGCCACCCATGCCACCCAGTCCGGCAGTAACATTGAGGGTATGTTTGAGCGATGCATTTGCAGGCGATGATTTATAGCTGTTGCCAGAAAAATGCTTGTTAGCCAAAGCCGCATACGTTTCGTAAGTACCCTGCACTATACCCTGCGAACCGATGTATATCCAGGAGCCGGCCGTCATTTGTCCAAACATCATGAGCCCTTTTTGTTCAAGTTCATCAAAATGTTTCCAGTTGGCCCAATTAGGCACCAGTTGTGAATTGCTGATAAGTACGCGCGGGGCATTTTCATGTGTTTTAAGTATGCCTACTGGTTTGCCGCTTTGTATCAACAAACTTTCATCGTTCTCCAAAATCTTTAATGCCTTAATGATATTGTCCAGCGCTTCAAAATTTCGGGCCGCCTTACCACGTCCGCCATATACAATCAATTCATCGGGGCGTTCAGCAACTTCAGGGTCGAGGTTGTTAAGTAACATTCTTAATGCGGCTTCCTGGATCCAGCCCTTGCAACTGAGTTCGGTGCCTGTAGGTGTTGCGTATTTGATGGGATCGTATGGCATGACGGGAGTTTGATGTTTATAGTTTATAGTTTTCAGTTTTTATAAAGCACTAATGCGCTACTGCACTGAGATTTTCCAGTTCATCATTTTTTTAGCTTGACATTTTAAAGACATTATTCAAAAACTGAGCCTGTACTCTCTCTTTCCGCAGGGAAAGAGCCGGTTGTTTGCCAAATTTACCTCCGCTTACAATTCCTACTCATCTCACAAATCACGTCCAGCCTTGTTTAGAAGTTGTATTCATTCAAAAACTCTACAGCCTTTATCATATCATCGTGCAATACCCTGTCGTGCATATTAAAAGAAACTTTTTCCCGGAAAGCAGCCAGTACCTTTTCTACATCGGGTGAGCTTTTTAATGGACGTCTGAATTCCAACGCCTGCGCTGCACTCAGGAGTTCTATCGCTAATACTTTTCCCACATTCTCCACAATACGAAAACACTTGGTTGCCGCATTGGCACCCATACTTACATGGTCTTCCTGGTTGTTGGAAGAAGATATAGAATCCACCGAAGCGGGTGTGCATAGCTGTTTGTTCTCGCTAACAATACCCGCTGCCGTATATTGCGGTATCATAAAACCGGAATGGAGCCCCGGGTCATTCACCAGGAATAATGGCAACCCGCGCTGACCGCTGATCAACTGGTAGATACGCCGCTCTGAAATGTTCGATAATTCGCTCATGGCTATACTTAAAAAATCCAGCGCTAACGCCAAGGGCTGACCGTGAAAGTTACCGCCGCTCAGTACCATATCATCTTCCGGAAAAACATTAGGATTGTCCGTAACGGAATTGATTTCCCGCAGGAAAATGCTTTTTACATATTCAAACGTGTCGATAGTAGCGCCATGCACCTGCGGCACACATCGAAAAGAATAAGGATCCTGCACCTGCTTGTCTTTGGCAGCGGCAATCTCGCTCCCCAGGATATGGTCCCGGATCGAGGCTGCTGCAGTTACCTGCCCGGCATGAGGGCGTATAGCCTGTATTTTTTCATGAAACGGCTCGGGGGAACAATTAAAAGCATCGAATGACATGGCAGTGACCAGGTTTGACCAACGGATCAGTTTTTCACATTGCACCAGCATATACATCCCGTATGCGCTCATAAACTGGGTACCATTAATCAGCGCCAGTCCTTCCTTACTCTGCAATTGGATGGGTTGCCATCCGAGGTCTTCCCATACATCCGCTGTCTTTTTCTTTTCTCCTTTATACCAAACCTCACCCAACCCGATAAGGGGCAAACTCATATGACTCAATGGTGCCAGGTCGCCGGATGCGCCGAGTGAGCCCTGTGTATAAATTACAGGCAGCACATCGCTGTTATGCATTTCCATCAAACGCTTCACCGTATCTACTTGTACGCCCGAATATCCATAACTGAGCGATTTGATCTTTAATACCAGCATGAGCTTTACAATGGACCGGGGAACCTCCTCCCCCATTCCGCAGGCGTGCGACATCAATAAATTAGCCTGCAATTGTTCAATCTGCCCGTCATTTATTTTTACATTCTGCAAAAAGCCAAAACCTGTGTTGATGCCGTAGTAGAGTTTATCTGTTTCGTGCAATAGTTTGTCAAGATACTTCCGGCAGGAAGTGATACGTTCA
>DASUFG010000579.1:0-5280 GCA_036274715.1 Agriterribacter sp. | reverse complement strand
ATCCTTCCCCTGCAGCAATTTGTTGAGTTCTTCCAGTTTTCCACGCTTGCGCTCATAGCCCATCCAAACATTTTCTTTTGCATTCCATTTGCGTGGGCGGTGAAACAGCATAAAGATTACAGGATCGGCTTGCCCGTATTTTTTATTAAGTTCAATGATTTTATTTTTTGCGTATTCAAGCAATTGGTCTTCGCCTGGCAGGCATTGGGTGGCTGCATCTTTAAAATCGGTAAGCAAAGCAAAATGCAGGTGATCGTCGCGGTTAGCTACAAAGCGAACTTCCATTGCTTCTGTCAGTTCATCAACCCCTTCGGTATGCAGGAGCATGGTAGGGACTACCACCAGTGTACGTTGGTTTTGGGGTATCCCCGATGAAAAATCCATTCTGGGTAGGGGATCTGGCCGGGTAATCAGGGTGCTTATCCAGTTGAACAACGCTATGGCGGGCTGACTTGCAGCAATGGCGCAAACAAACAGCAGCAGCGCGTATTGCCAGTTCCTTAATGCATCATCGATGTTGGAAGTGAGTATCCAGCAAAACAAAATAGTCAGTAAGCCAATGGAAAGGAGATAATAAAACAAGGGTATGCGGGCAAAACTCCGCTTCAATTTATCCTTAAAAGGCAGTTTTACTTTTGCCAGCTTTTCTATATGGATTGCGCCGGTACCTATTAAATGATATCCGACATGCTGCTTTCTTTCATCTCCCTGGTATTGCTTTGCCTGTTCGATGGCTATTGCGGCCACCTCCACTTCTGAATGTGCACTGTATTTGGAAATCTTTTCAACGACGTGCCGGTAATGGTCCCTGGTGTAAAAATCCATCTTGCCGTACAATCCATCTATATCTTCATTGAGTATTTTTTCAACAATACTTTCCTGTTCCACAAACCTGCGCCAGTTGGTATTATTCAGGAATCTCAGGCTATTGATGCTGTTGCTTACGGAAACCTGTTGGGCGGCCTGTTTTTGATTTTCAAGATGCACCATTTCGTCACTTGTAAGCGCCGTGTCCGACACAAATTGCTCTATCCAACTCAGGGGTAAACTAAGTGCGGCACCCCTGCCTTGTAATTTACGGGTAAGCTCAGCCACAAAAGCACCTTCTATTGGGGGCTTTGACCTGGCCATATCAGCAATCACCACTACCAGGTTTTTGGGGTCATTATCCAGGGTTTCCAGCATCTGGTCGGCCCAAAAATTGGCCAGGTTTTTATGGAGGATGTCTAATGCAATTTCGGTGGATAGCCGGCGGAGATTTTCAATTAATGCAAGCCTGAGCATAATGGGTATCGCCCACAATTCACCTAACTGCAAAACAGTTACCGACTGGTAAGCATTGATAAATCCCGATAAACTTTCAAAATCAACCCTGCCATCGCTATGAGAAATTAATTCTACGATGATGTCGTATACCCTGGGCATCCCTTCCGACGCGCCGTTCCCGAGTTGCGGTAAGCCCTTACTATAGCCTTTGGGTAAATGTTTTTTCCCGGTATAAATATGATCCTCTATCAAATAAAAATTATCCAAAAGCCATTCACCGGCTGGCGCTATCGGAGCATTCGACTTTACTGTTTCCGCCAGCAGTTTGTGTATTTCCATGAGGAGACTTTCATTCTCTCCCAATCTTTTCAGCATTTTTTCCGATGGTTCACCTTTAGTTAGAATATGTTTGGCTGCCAGCCTCTTCGCGTGATGCTCCATTTGCTGGTGCGTAAAAAGCTCCGAACGCAAAGGCGGTTTTTCATTCGCATATTTATGAAAAAGGTTATCGGAAAATAAAGGGGCGATGATCGTTTTTTTCAGCACAGAAATAGCCTGGGGAAGGAGGTCTGATAATACGTCTTTGTTTTGTCTTTTTTGATAAGGAGAATTCATTTTTGGTGATACATTTTTTGGGGCCGGCCAAACCCTGTTTGCGTTAATTAGTTTAGCCAATAATCATGCCTTTGCTTCGGCAGCAAAGTGTTGAGGAGATTCCTGGTTTTGACTAACCGGCCAAATCCGGATGCATTGGTGCAAAAGGTAGCGAAAAGAATTAACCTTATTAGATACTACAACTGCCCTTAAGGTGCGGAACCAAAGGAAAAACTTAAGCGTGCTCGATTGTACCCGGTGCAATCCCTTTTTTGCGAGTTCGGTTCAGCAACCCACAGAAGAAGACTTCCTGGGGAATTTTTTCCTCATTTTTTTAGGTAATTGGTTAAAATTAAATAGGTCATCGAATAATGTGTTTTTTGAAATCTTGTTTGCTCAGCCCAGATCTCCCGTCTTTTGAATTCACTTTGTTTTCCTGATTACGTAAGCCAAATTCCCTTTAGCGTAAACAGCCTTTTGCGATGTCAGAATACATTTGCACCCGCTAAAGCTTGCTATTGAAAAAGATAGGGTATAACAATTGAAATAATAAAAAAGATTAAAGTGAAAGGACAACTAACTGGTTTATGGAACAAATTATTGGTGGCAACTTGTTTTTGTTGCTGCATAGCATTAGTTGCACATGCAAATGAAGATGGTAATGGTCGCATAAGGGGTAAGGTAACGACGCTTGATGGTAAACCGGCCGCCTGGGTAACTGTACAGCTAATGAATACAGCGGTGTCCACCATTACTGGTGAGGATGGCTCTTTTGCAATTAAGAACCTGAAACCCGGCGTTTATACGGTCAGGATATCTTACACAGGATTACAAGCTATTGAAAAACAAGTAACTATAGGCGCAGATGGAACTGTTGAATTAGATTTTACTTTTCAGGGAACAGCAAAGCAATTAGACGAGATTGTTATTGAGGGTAGAAGAAGCCCGAATCTTCAGCCGGTTTCGGTGGGCAAAGTGCCGATTGCACCCATGGACCTTCCGCAGAGCATTGCGGTTATCGGGCAATCCGTTATCCGTAACCAGCAGGCGCAACGCCTCAGCGATGTAATTAAGAATGTAAACGGAGTATACCTCGGTACAACAAGGGCCAGCACCCAGGAAAGTTTTTACGCACGCGGGTATAGCTTTTCCAGTAATAACATGTTTAAAAATGGTTCAAGGGTTAACTCAGGGGTAATGCCCGAAATGAGTTCGCTCGAAAAGGTGGAAGTGCTTAAAGGAAGTGCCGCCATTTTATATGGAAATGTGGCTCCTGGCGGGATTATTAATATGGTAACCAAGCAACCTGGGTTTGATTTTGGCGGAGAAGTGTCGATGAGGGCTGGGAGCTATGATTTATACAAGCCGGCGTTTGACATATATGGACCGGTATCTTCCAAAATAGCCGTGAGGGTAAATGGTACCTATGAAAGCGCCGGAAGTTATAGAGATGCCGTAAAATCTAAACGCTATTATATTAATCCTTCCGTGTTGTTTAACCTGGATAAACAAACTACTTTACTGGTGCAGGCCGACTACCTGGATCATGAATTTACCCCGGATTTTGGGATTGGATCACTGGATAATACGATCATCCCCGACCTGCCACGTTCTATTTTCCAGGGCGTGTCCTGGCAGTACAATAAAGCCAAACAGGCAACGGCTACCGCTTCTTTAAAACATCAACTTAACAATTCATGGAATTTAAATGTTACCGGTTCCTATCAATCATACAAGAGAGATTACTATTCAACGGAAAGGGTACAGGCTGCCGCTAACGGAGACTGGGCACGTCCCCTTAATAAAATTAACTCGGACGAACATTATTATTTGGGGCAGGTAGACGTTACCGGAAAATTTAAGACCATTGGAATAGATCATACTTTATTGGCCGGAGCAGATGCTGACAGGTATTTTACTACCAGCAATACCTTCGATAATCCTAAAATATATGATACTATAAATATTCTCGACCACTCAAAATATACCCAACGTTCCGATATACCGGCAGCCGCTAAACTAACTACGGTTCAAACCCCGGTAAACAGGGCGGGAGTGTATGTGCAGGACCTGGTCAGCATTACCAATAAACTCAAAGTGTTGGCGGGTGTACGCTGGTCGTATCAAATGGCGGAATCGGCGCAAACTACTTACCTCGGCAAAGACAGTGTAGCAAAGGGTGGCTCTAAAAAAGACCAGGCTTTTTCTCCACGGTTCGGATTGGTATACAAGCCATTATCTAATACCGCAGTTTTTGCAAGTTACTCCAACTCATTTTCGGTGAATAATGGTACCGATGTGTATGGAGGGGCACTTGCTCCTTCGCTTATTGACCAATTTGAGCTGGGTGTAAAGAACGATTTTTTTAAGGGCCTGCTTTCCGCTAATCTTACGGTGTACCGGGTTATTAATAGCAACCTCGCACAAACAGCCCAATTTGCAGCCGATGGCGTAACACCCAACAATAATACCTCATTGAAAGAACTGGTAGGTGAAACGACCAGTGACGGAGTTGAACTGGATATTACAGGGCACCCTGCAAAAGGATTAGATATTATGGCCGGCTATAGTTTTAATAATATGCGTTATACCGAAACTCCGGATACCAAAGGCAGCTATATTGAAGGAGAAAGATTGGTAAATACACCTGCGCACACGGCCAATGCAAGTGCTTTTTATACTTTTAACAACCCATTGAAAGGATTCAGAATAGGCGCTTCTATATTTTATGTTGGTAAACGAAATGGAGGATGGAATAACACCCAGGGACAAACGCAGCAATATTCAAGATTAATACCTGTGAATGGATTTACCACCATCGATATTTCGGCCGGTTATACTTTCAAAAAGATTTCGTTGCTGGCAAAGGTTTCTAACCTTACCAACACATATAATTATTATGTTCACGAAAATTACAGCATAAACCCCATTCCGCCCAGGCAGTTTATTGCAACTGTTGCTTATCGGTTTTAGACGGGCGGGTTTGACTTTACTTCAAAAGGCTAAGCTATCGGTGTACCCGGTAGCTTTTTTTGATTTGCCTTTTATGACAAAAGGAACGCATGCCGCTTTTGATGAAACGAATGTATGGCGCCAAAAAATCCATCCATGTGGCGGCCTGCAATCTTTAGCCCATGTGCGTTATAATAAATATCTATCAGCGAAGGGGTTCATAATCTGTTTCTAAAAATTCTTCCACACCTGGTATCCAGTATTGTTGAATAAAACGGGTATGAAGCGGATGGCTATTGTATTCTTCATAGTCATCGCGGTTTTTAAATTGCATCGACAAACCAAAGTCAAATTTATTTTTCAGGCTCGTTTGCTTTAATTGTTCAAAATTTTTTACACCGGGAATATTAACGAGGGCTGAGGTTGCATCCAGGAAGGATGCCTCGTCGTCCGATCCCTTTGGGTATT
>DASUFG010000578.1:0-4001 GCA_036274715.1 Agriterribacter sp. | reverse complement strand
TGCGGTATTTATAGTGGATGAAATTACCAGTGGCTTGCGCTATGGCTTCCCGGGTGCGTTGTCTAAAATTGGAGTAGAACCGGATGTGGTAGTATATGCAAAAGCCATGAGCAACGGTTTTCCTTTTGCGGCTATTGTTGGCCGTGAGAAGATCATGAACGATGGAGAAACTGGTTTTATTTCATCCAGCTACTGGACAGACGGGGTGGGTCCGGCAGCCGCATTGGCCGTGCTCGAAAAGATGGAACGCCTCAACGTGCAGGAAGTAGTATGGAACAAAGGTGTGAAGTTTAAGAAAGCAGTACATGATCTGGCGCTGCGTTATCCTGCCTGCAAACTGCAGGTGGGCGGTATGCCTTCCACTCCCACAATAGCATTTCAGTTAGACGAACTGGCTGCTGTTGCAAAAAATGTATATGTAAAAAAGATGCTTGAACATGGGTTCCTGGTCTCCTCCATTTTTTACCTGATGCATGCCCACGAAGATCAACATATCGAACAACTGCTTTATGCAATGCAAAATGTATTGGCCGCGATAGAACAAATGATTGTTGGCGGCAAACTTTCCCACGAGCCAGCAGTCACCACCAGGAATAATGGATTTACCCGGTTAGCCTGAGCCGCAAACGGGTAATATCATCAGGTCCTAAAAAATAGTATCAGATATCTGCATGAAACTTACATCGGGTTAAGTCCGCTACCTGTATATTTGAAAGGTGTCTGCAAATGTGATTAACTATTTTTAAACTACAGTAAATGATGTTTACACTGGTAAGAATTCCTGGTGCCGAAATAGAACTTGCGTTGCTCGACTGGATTGTTCTTATCGCCTATGCGTTTGGAATGCTTTTTATAGGTTGGTTTTATTCCCGGAAAAATAAAACAAAAGAAGACTACCTGCTTGGAGGGCGGCGCATGAACCCCACAGCTGTAGGGATCTCGTTGTTCGCTTCATTGATGAGTACCCTAACCTACCTCACCTATCCCGGGGAACTGATAAAAAACGGGCCCGTTATTTTTGCCGGCTTGCTCGCCTTTCCTTTGGTGTATTATGTTGCCGGCTGGTGGCTGATTCCACGTATTATGCAAATGAAGGTAACCAGTGCGTATGAAATTTTGGAGCTTAAACTGGGATTGAGTGTAAGGATGCTCGCTACCTGCATGTTCCTGTCACTTCGGTTGCTTTGGATGGCCACTATCATTTATGTAACTGTAGATGTAGCCCTGTTTTCAGTAATTCAGTTTGATCGGTCCTACGTTCCTGCAATCGGCATTTTGCTCACCACAATTACCCTCATTTATACCTCAATGGGTGGATTGAAGGCCGTGGTAGTTACCGATGTTATTCAAACCATGATTTTTTTGGGTGGAGCTGTTATCAGCATCGCGGTGGTTTGTTTTCATTTAGGTTCATTCAGCGATTTATTCCCAGCCCAATGGCCCGGGCATTGGGATACCCTGCGTTTGGGATTTGATCCGCTGGAACGCACCACCCTTGGGAATGCTATGCTGGTGATTTTTGTTTGGTATGTGTGTACCACCGGGTCCGACCAGATGGCGGTGCAACGCTATTTATCTACAAAAGATATTCATACCGCGCGCCGGTCGTTCAGGGTGTCATTGTATTCTAACCTTATCGCCTATCTTCTTTTAGCGCTCGTTGGGTTGGCTATGTTTGCTTATTTTAGTAACAATGAGCAACTCCTGCTGGCAGGTAAAAACATTCACGAACAGGCAGATACCCTGTTTCCGCGCTTTATACTGATCGCGCTTCCGCCCGGGGTGTCGGGGCTAATCATCGCCGGGTTACTGGCTGCGGCAATGTCGAGCATGTCCTCGGGGTTAAATAGCGTTTCTTCCGTGGTTTCGGAAGACCTGATCAAACGATTCAGAAAAAAAGGTGCTCCTGAACCGGATCCGTTAAAGCAGGTAAAAAAATTGTCGTTTATAACAGGCGTTATTGTAATGGCCTTAAGTTTTTTTGTAGGTGAGGTGCAGGGTAATTTATTAGACGTTATTATGAAGGTGGTGAACCTGTTTGTAGCGCCGTTGTTTGTTCTTTTTTTTATGGCGCTTTTTGTGCCCTTTGCAACAGAGCGGGGCACTTTTCTCGGCGGTATCATTTCGATTGTTGCCGCTATTGCGGTTGCATTTTACAGCGCCTTTGGTATTACGGTTTTGTGGATTATGCCTACCGCTCTTGTTGTTGGGATCGTAAGTGGAATAGTGTTAAGTTATACCGACACGCGGTTATTTAAACCAGCGTAATTTTGGCGGGTGAAAGGAACAAAAACGATGTTAATCAAGGTTCAAAAAAAAATAGATAATACTTTTTACTATGATGCAAATGCGCAAAAGCAGGGTGCTGCAAAAATTGAGAGCTGGCCAGGTAAGCAGTTGTTTTAAGGTGAATCTCGCCGATGCAAAAGTGTGCGAAGTGGCCGCTATTGCAGGGTTCGATTGCGTTTGGGTCGACCAGGAACATATCGGGCAGGATTGGTCCATTATCGCCGCCGAAATATGGGCTACAAAAGCCCATAACACCGATATTATGGTTCGGGTGTCAAGGGGCGGTTACAGCGATTACATTAAACCGCTCGAATTGGATGCAACAGGAATTATGGTACCGCATATTATGAGCCTTGCAGACGCAAAGCAGGTTATCGACATGACACGCTTTCATCCCAAAGGACGGCGGCCGATTGACGGTGGTAATGCCGACGGGCTGTACACAGCGCTTGATTTCAATGAATATCTCAAACAAGCAAATGAACAAAGATTTGTTGTACTGCAAATTGAAGATCCGGAACCGCTTAAAGATTTAGAAGCCATTGCCGCGCTGGAAGGTTTCGATATGCTTTTTTTTGGCCCCGGCGATTTTAGCCAGGGCATTGGAGCGCCGGGCGATTGGACTAATCCAGTGCTTCTGGAGACCAGGAAGCGCGTCGCACAGGTTGCCCATCAATATGGCAAATTTGCCGGAACCGTAGGCAGTGCCGCTAACCTTGATGAGCTGACTGCTATGGGATACCATTTTGTAAGCGTGGGCGCAGATGTTGTTGGACTCAATAATTATTGTACACAACTCGTACAGTCCTTCGGTATAAAAGATGGAAAAACAAAAAGCAATTCCTACCTGGAGAATCAGAAACCTGCAAAATGAACAAAAGAAAATTAGGCAATACTTCCCTCGAAGTGTCGGAAATCGCTTTTGGTGGCGTTGAAATCGGGCTGCCTTATGGTATCGGAATACAAAGTGAAAGCGATATGCTCACGGAAAAAGAAGCAATTGATTTACTCCATGCTTCCCTGGATTCGGGGATCAATTTTTTTGATACGGCAAGGTTATATGGCAATAGCGAAGCCATAATGGGCAAAGCGTTTTTGGGTAAACGGCAGGGGGTGATATTATCCACCAAATGCCGGCACTTTCGCAATAAAGAAGGACAGCTTTTACCTAACAGCGATATTAAAAAATATATAGAGGATTCTTTACAGGAGAGTCTTAATGCACTGCAAACGGATTACGTAGATGTATTCATGCTGCACCAGGCCGATGAAGAAATCCTGGATAATGAAATCATTGCTGCTGCTTTTAGCAGCATTAAGGCCAGGGGTACTGCCAGGGCCATTGGTGCTTCTACTTACAGTGTTGGGGAAACGGAAAAAGCAATTCATGCAGGCATTTGGGATATGGTTCAGCTTCCCTTTAACCTGATGGATCAACGCCAACAAAAGCTTTTCAATGTTGCTGAACAAAAAGGCGTTGGTATTGTAACCAGGTCGGTGTTGTTGAAGGGATTGCTGAGCGACCGGGGCAAGATGCTTCACCCAGCTTTAAAGGAGGTGCAAAACCATATTAAAAATTACGACGGTCTGCTTGCTGATGAATTTGCGGATTTACCCGCACTGGCTTTAAAATTTGCATTGTCATTTACCGGGGTGTCATCGGTTTTAATTGGAATAGATCGCATGGAGTATCTCAATAAATCTATCGCTGT
>DASUFG010000577.1:0-7038 GCA_036274715.1 Agriterribacter sp. | reverse complement strand
TTCGGAGCCACTTAAAGGAGGAAAGCGATCATTTCCCAGTCCGTTTCGTTGGTGACAAACCGCACAATATATGTTGTACGACTCCGCCTCCTTAACGGAATGCTCGCTGTCCAGGTTATCCATCACTTCATCAGGTAATCTCAAATTAGGCCTCTCACGTTTTCGTTTATCCATTGCTGATAGTTGAGCCGCGTTAAACCTGGATGAATCTCCTTTGTACATCACCCGCCATATCTTACCTTTTTCCGATTCAGAGATATACAGGGAACCATCGGGCCCCATAGATAAGCCCATTGGGCGATATGCAGCATCACTGGTATTAACAATGGTATCTACGCCGGCAAATCCATCGGCAAAAACTTCCCATGGTCCCGAAGGGTTGCCATCTTTAAAAGGAACAAAGCCAATAAAATAACCGGTTTGAGGATATGGAGAACTACTGGTAGAACCATGAAAAGCAATGAAGGCACCATTTTTATACCGTGCCGGAAACTGGTTCCCCGTATAAAACAACAGATCATTTGGAGCGAAATGTGCCTGGAAACCAACGACCGGCTGAGTAAATGACGCACCTTTCCCTTCCTTTTTGCCATCTCCACCATATTCAGGGCTCAACATATATTTCCCTTTTACCTGGTCGTAATAATAATATGGCCAACCGGCATCCGTCCCGTCTTTTAATCTAAGAAACACTTCCGAAGGAAGCACCGAACCCTGCCATTCCGAATAGTGTTGGGGCCAGGTGGAGTGCAAATAATCACGCCCATGCACCACCGCAAATAAATTATTATCCTCATTATTCCATTCTAAAGCCACCACACTTCGGAGCCCGGTGGCAAACCGTTGGCCGTCTTGTTGAAACTGGTTTGTTTTATTGGCGTCGAATTTCCAGATACCAGCCCTGAGTTCCAGTATCGGGCAGGGTTCCATTCCGGGAGAAAAGGGTGTTCTGTCTTCAACCTGGCAACAATCAGATGGAGCACCGAATGGCACATACATATTGCCCTGGTTATCGAAAGCTAATGGTTTGGCATCGTGCTGACGGGGCGGTTGCGTATCTGTCAGCATCAACTCGATCTCACTTTCCGGAACCAATTCGCCAGGCGTTAGTTTCTGTCGAAAAACCCGGGTAACCGAACTAAAATAAAGGTAACCATTGTGTATCCGCATGGCAGTACCATAACTGCTTTTATCCTGGTAATCATCAAAAAACTTGATCACATCGGCTTTGCCGTCATTATCCTCATCTCTTAACGCGGCATTTCCGCCTAATGGAGAAGGGAATCTGAGTTTTACATAAATATCGCCGTTGGAATTTACTGCCAGGTGCCTGGCCGCACCATCCAGGCTGTCAACAACCACAACCGCTTCAAAACTATCCGGCAAAAAAAGCCCGCCATTATCGGGGTCACCCGGCGGTAATCCTTCCGGCCGCCCACATCCTGTACAGAAGATCAGCATTACAAAACAAAAAAGCGTTGCAAAACCATTCCACCTCATAGAGGGTTCTATTTTTTAAATGATTAATGGGATTATTATCACTCGCCGTTTTTGATTATTTCCGGATCTGCAATGCCATTCAGGTCGTACACGATGCGGCCGGCGCGAATGGTCATCTCACATTCCAGTCTATGTTTGCCTTTTACTTTATAACCGTTTCTATCCCAAAATCCAAAGTCCCCGGTTCTAAGATTCAAGATGGCAATATCAGCAGCCGTTCCCACAGACAGGTTTCCAAGCTCCTTGTGTTTTATTTCAACAGCCGGGTTCCAGGTGCTGGCTTTGATGACCTCCGGAAGGGGCATATCCATGGCCAGGAAAAACGACATAATATTCAGCATATTCTTCATGGCAGCATTCATGCTCCCGGTATGAAGATCCGTGCTGATGGAGTTAGGATAAAAGCCACTCTTCAGCGCAGGAAGCGCTTGCTGAAAGTCAAAACTTGCGCCGCCGAATCCTACATCGAAGATGATACCCCTTTTTTTTGCGGTCACTACAAATGGTTTTAATTTTCTTGTTTTTACATCTACGATCGGTTCCCTTCTTTTGAGTTCCGTAAACGTGTGGGTATAAATATCACCCGGCCGCAAATGCTTAAAGAACAATTCTTCTATTGAAAGTGGTGGATGATTGTCGTCTCCTCCAAAATCAACCATTACCGGCATGCCGGATAACTTTCCTGCTGCTACGGCATTATCTACCGGGGTCCAGGATTCGGCTTCAAAATGAGCCACTTTAAATCCTACAATATCTTCTTTGTTGGTTATGGCAACATCGGTGGCCATTTGCGGGTCCATATCGGCTGTATCCTGCTCGTAAGCACCACCTCTCATACCTGCTCCCACAATATTGAGAAAGGCAAAAACCCTTGTTTGTGATCTGTCGATCACCTGCCTTTTAAAAAGTGGAAATGTTCGCCACCCTGAACTTCCTGCATCAACTACTGTAGTTACGCCTACCCGGAATGTGAACCCATCCGGCACCACGGCAGTGGTGGCATCCATCAAATACTGATCGGGATGATTTCCATAAAAAACATGCGTGTGTATATCAATAAGTCCCGGCGTAACATACATGCCTTTGGCATTTACCAACTGCAATGCATCTTTTGCATTTATATCGGAAGCAACCAACGCTATTTTACCATCTTTGATGGCAACATCCATCAATCCATTAATATTGTTTTGGGGATCAATTATATGACCACCCTTTATCACAATTTCATAACGCTGAGCATAAATGAAGTTTTCGCCGAAAATTAAACCGAAAAAAAGTAAGGAGTATATTCTTATCATTGTCGTGATTGATTCGTTTTCTTCCGGCTCGCATGGCGCGTTTTATGGGCCAGAAAGTTTTATTGCTGGTTTTTTCATTTGTTAGAGCTGCAACAGGATGCATTCAAAACAGTCGACATATCCATTGCAATCGATACAAAGTGACACTGCTGAATTTTGCACAGTTTTATGGAAATATGTTCCGGGTTTTAATATTACTTGTACAGGTCTTCAGGTTGCCGTTGAATTGATTCTTTATTTTAATTAAAGTTTATTGCCGGTGTTAAAAGTGAAAACAGAAAATCGTATCAATAACGGTTACATATATGCGCCAATTTTTGGGTTTGGCCACAAGTTCTATACTGCCTTTCGCAAAATCTCCTTTACCCTGCGGGCCACAACGGCAAGCTGGTCAGGCTTCAAAAGAACCACTCCTACACTCAGTACCTCTTTATCATCTTTGGATGCCAGGTTGGCAACGATGCTGGGCGTACCGCTCTTCAATGCAGCCTGCACTTCTTTCGGTGTAATCTTTAGCTGCTGTTCGTCCCAACTCACATGAAGACTTGGAAAAGCGTTGGCAGGTCCCGGCTCTATATGTGTTGCTCCCGTTACACCGGGTACGGTTTCGACAACAGATTTTATCCGGTTCACGCGATCAAGCCAATCCTGCCATTCTTTTTCGTGATCGCGTTCGAGGTAAGATTTCAACGCGGCATACATACCAAACATCTCTTCTTTGTTCACTTTCATTGGTCTCCCTATGGGGGCTTCATAAGGACTGTGATTCAGTTTAGCAGCTTCAATAAGATCTTTTCTTCCAAACAACAAACCCGCACTTTGCGGCCCGCGGATCATCTTCCCTCCCGAAAAAGTAATGAGATCAAATCCCATTTCCTGGAACTTGAACAGATTGTTTACTGGTGGAACATCTGCTGCTGCATCAATAAATGATGGGATCGCGTGCCGTTTGGAAATGGCCACAAACTCCTCATGGGGAACAGTACTTTTTCCCGCCGCATTGAAAAAAAGCGTCATCACGGTATTGCTGTTGAACGCTTTTTCCATTTCATCCGGACCTTCCACTTCAATGATCCTGGCGCCGGTAGTGGTAACGGCCTGGTCGAAGAGATACCGATGACTTTTTTGCATGATCACCTCCGGGCGTGGCCCAGGCAGGTTGGGAAGGAGCTTCATCTTCTCCTCGTTTTTTCCGGTAATCGCTGCGGCGGTACCCAAAAGCATGGCGCATGCAGCTCCGGATGTTACCATGGCTGCTTCACAATGCAGCATCTCCGCTATTTTACTACCTACCTTGTCCTGCAGTTCATACATGTTCGCAAAATCATGAGCAGTTGAATTGATGGCCTCCAATACCTCCGGCATCATGAGTGAGCCCGACAGGAAAGTCATGGTTACCCCTGCATTAATGACAGGAGTTACGCCCAGTTCCTTAAAAAGATCCCGCTTTTTTGATTGAGGATCAGCGGTTGAGTTTGAAGGGGCAATCGCTCCTACTACTCCACCCGCAAAAGGGAGCAGCGTAATGTTTTTTAGAATTTCTCTTCGTTTCATAACGGTATTTTATACGGTATGTCGAACGCCTGCTTTGCAGTTTTACACGTAGGCAATGCAATCCATTTCAACAAGAGAATCGCCAGGAACTCCACCTTTGGCAACAGCTATCGTTGAGCGCACAGGTGGTTTTTTCCCAAACCGGCCTTTGTATACTTCGTTCATTGCTTTGTAGTCGGCGATGTCGTTCAGGTATACAGTCACTTTGAGTACCTTCTCCATTGAAGAACCCGCTTTGATCAGTTCTGCTTCCAATTCCTTCAATACGATTTCGGTGTGCGCCTTAATTTCGAACGGCGCCACATGCGCTCCCTTACCCGCGATATACACAATGTCACCATGCCGGGTAGATCCTGAAAATAAAGGCACATCCTGAAAATTGGTTACATTCTCTACGACCTTCTCAGAATCCGGGGCTATGCTGCCCTTTGCCCTTGCTGCAAGACCAAGTCCCACGAATGCCGCGGCTGACGTAAATAATTTCCTGATAACTGATCTTCTTTCTGCTTTCATTACTATAAATTTTAAGTTGATAAATGCAAGAATAATGGCTGTTTTTTTGAACAACTTTTTTAAGTGATTTTATTACCTCTCCTTTTTTACAAATTCATTGGTAGATCAATTCAACAAAATTTTGCTAGCCTACATTTGTGAACTCTTCTTTAAGCCGCTTTGCCACAATTTTGTCCTCACCTGGTTTTAACATAAATACCGTGGTATTAAACCCGCCGTCTTTATTACCGATCACTTCAACAGACGGATTGCCACGTCGCAGCCTTTCCATAAAATCTTCGCTGGTGATTTTTATTTTGGCTTTATCCCACACCACATGTAAAGTAGGCGTGTGGTTTGCAATTGGCGGAACCACAATGGAAGTTTCAACCCCATTGATATTCTTAATTGCATTATTAATAAGGTCAATGCTCTTCTCCCACATCTTCCATTCTTTTTCATGATCCTGGTTAATATACTTGTCGAGTGCTGCATACATTCCCAGCATTTCTTCCTTGTTTACTTTCATTCCCCGACCAATAGTGACGCCATTTGGAGAGTCATTTAACCTTGCACCAGCAACAATGTCTCTTTTGCCCATGAGCAGGCCGGTGCTTTGCGGGCCGCGTATTGCTTTACCGCCGGAGAGAGCCACGAAACTAAATCCCATATCATTAAATTTCCAGAGATTGGACACGGGAGGCACATCTGCTGCTATATCGATGGTAGCGGGCAAATTGTGCTTCCTGGCCAACTGCAGCCATTCTTCGTGCATAATTTTTCCTTCCAATGCATTACAATTCAAAAAATGCATCGCGGCGGTTCTTTCATTAACGGCTCTGTCAACATCCGCTGCTGTTTCTACCGGAATAATAGTTACGCCGGTATTGTATAGCGCCTGTTCATATCCATCGTAGTGTGCTTTCTGTAATAATACTTCAGACTTAATACCTGATTCTTCCAGGCGATGTGGAATCTGCTTTATTTTTTCCTTATCGGTTCCGGTAAGAATACCAGCCATTCCTAAGGTAAGGGCAGAGAACGCCCCGGCGGTTACCATTGCACCTTCGGCGTGCACCATTTGCGCAATTCTTTCTCCCACTTTATCCTGCACCTCATTGAGCATGCAGAATTCTTTGGCACTTTGCTCTATCGCCTCTACTACTTCGTCATGCATAAGCGAGGCGCTCATGGTTGTATATGTACCTGCGGCGTTGATAAAAGTGCGGATGCCAAGTTCTTCAATGAGGTTCCTTTTGGCTTTGCCGGTTGGAGCGGCAAGTAAGGATTTGCCGGGAAGCAGGCTTCCTAAAAAAGTTCCTCCCAACGGAAGCAGGCCCAGTCCTCTTATAATTGCTCTGCGTTTCATTGTAAATGTTTTATGATTAGTTGCCGAAAAAACCCGCAACTCATTAACCGCACGTTGGTAGCTCTAGCTTTTTACCAATTAGCCTTCTTAATATTGTCAACTCATTCAGCTAACCCGTCCCCTGAAACCCTTCGGGGCATTTCGCATGGTTGGCAATGTCATCTGTACCAGGTAATGAAAAGTGCCGGGGATATTTGCTCCCTGTTTCCTTCCAGGGATAATTTATTGTTGTAAATCCCGGGCAACGTGTACAACTCCGGATAGCATACACTTCACAATCACCTTCAACTAAAGTTATCCCTTTTTGAAGATATATCGGTGTAAATTGTTCTTCAAAACTTTCCAGGGGCGACCAGGTATTGTATTACCGCCAGTCTTTGCCCGGATGAACGTTGAAAAATATAGGAGTTGGGAACTGGTGCGGCAATAGCAGTCACAGTTTCGTGACTTTGCGATACCACGTTTGAAATCCGTTGCAGCGAATAGCGGTGATGATCCGGAGGCATTTTGAAGTATGATGGAAGCAGCATATTTAGCACGGGAGAGAAGGCTGGAACGCATTTCGAAACCCGTTGGTTTTGTACTAAAGCTTACACCTGGCGAAATCAGTAGCAAGCAAACCAAATCGCCAAAGAAAGCAGTGTGAAATTCGTTATCTCTTAAACACCCCGGACCGATACCTAGTTATCCAACGCTACCATTCTGTCGACGCCTTTATTATTGGTAATGGTTATGTTCAGCGCATCTACACCAGGTGTACAATACCGCGCTGACTGTGATAAGAAACCGGCGCCGTAATAAAATTCCTGTTTTTGAATCGCACCA
>DASUFG010000576.1:0-2153 GCA_036274715.1 Agriterribacter sp. | reverse complement strand
TGATACCAAGCGGGGGTGGCGCTACCATCATTTTGGAAAGTTTGGAATCTGCAACGAAAAGAGGAGCAACTATTTTGGGAGAAGTGATCGGTTATGGATTTTCATCGAATGGGGAGCATATTTCCAACCCAACAGTAAGCGGCCCGGTGCGATCGCTGCAGATGGCTATGATGGATGCAGGGTTGAGTGCAACTGATGTGGATTATATCAATGCGCATGCCACTTCCACGCCTGCAGGAGATGCCAGCGAAGCAAAGGCACTATATACTGTATTCGGAAGCGCCGGTGTACCGGTGAGTTCTACCAAATCGATGACGGGACACGAGTGCTGGATGGCGGGGGCGAGCGAGATCGTATATTCTTTATTGATGATGCAATACGATTTTATTGCCCCAAATATTAATTTTGAACAGCCTGATGAAGATTCCGCGAAATTGAATATCGTAAAAACCACCACGGAAAAAGATATAAATGTATTTTTGTCTAACTCCTTTGGCTTTGGCGGTACTAATTCCTCGCTTATTGTCAGAAAATGGAGTAAATAGTTGACTATGAAACAGAATGAAGAAATCATTGAGAAGATTAACCATTTCCTGTCTGAAGAATTTGAAATAGATAAAGCCGGTATAACCCCCGGGGGAAACCTGAAAGAGGTGCTTGAATTGGATAGCCTGGACTATATTGACCTGGTGGTAGTTATAGAAAATAATTTTTCCTTTAAAGTTAAACCCGAAGATTTTACAGGCATCATTACATTCAGCGACTTTTATAACTATGTTATTTCCCGCGTGAATGCTAAAGAACTGGCATAATGCCTTCCTGGCGCGGAAAATCCAGCGGAAACAGGTTAGGGTACCGTATCTTTATTGCCGTACTTAAACGAATGGGCGTGCGGCCGGCTTATGCATTATTGAGGCTGGTCAGTGTATATTATTTTTTATTCGCCCGTAATTCGTCAAAACATATTTTTTATTATTTCCGGCAAAGGCTTCACTATCCTTATTGGAAATCGCTGCGCGCATTGTATAAAAATTATTATTCTTTCGGTCAAAGTCTTATTGATAAAATAGCCATCATGTCGGGCATGGCTAACCGCTTTTCCTTTGATTTTGACGGGGAATCCCACCTGCACGAAATGGTTAGTATTCAAAAGGGAGGACTGCTGCTTAGTTCGCATATTGGTAACTGGGAAGCCGCCGGGCATTTGCTTGAACGCTTACATACCACTATTCACCTGGTGATGTTTGATGGAGAACATCAAAAAATTAAAGATTACCTCAATTCAGTTACCGGTGAAAAAAAGGCACATGTTATTGTGATCAGGGATGATCTTTCGCATATTTATAAAATTAATGAAGCTCTGCAAAACAATGAGTTGGTATGTATGCATGCCGATCGGTTTATGGAGGGGAATAAAACGCTGCATGCGGAGTTTTTGGGACAAACTGCCCGTTTTCCCGCCGGACCATTTTTGCTGGCCGCGCAGTTTAAAGTGCCGGTTTGCTATGTATTTGCCATGAAGGAAGGTGTTACGCATTATCATTTCCACTCTACCCCCATACAACAATATGATTACAGCGACAAAAAGGCGGCCATTAATCATATGCTGGCTGATTTTACTGCCGCTATGGAAAAAAGGGTAAGGCAATATCCCGAGCAGTGGTATAACTATTATGATTTTTGGGGATAACCGCAAACTGGCAGATTTTCCTTTGAAAGAATGATCACCCTCACATATAAAGCCGGCTATTAGAATTCTTTGCCTGTACTACGCAATGGCCACCTGCTTGTTCATGATCGCAGATAGTTTTTGTAATTGTGTAGTAAAGCTTTCCATCATCCAGTCCTCGTGCTGAACCATTTTTGCCTCCGCTGCAGCTTTTTCATATTCCTGCATATCGCCCAATCCAAAATACGCTTCAGCTTTGTTTACTGCAATCCAGAATTTTTGTTCTTTTATGATGTCTTCCTGGGCATTGCTGATGGTGCCACTGGCTTTGCCTGCGCGGTCTGCCATATCCTTAATCTTTAGGGTATCTCTTTCGCAAAGCTCCAAAACTTCCTGCCGCGTGCGGTTTGCCCATACCATATCCGCTATCTTATCGTTTTTTTCGGTGAATAAAGAAGTAGTGGTTCGAAGATGTAGCAGGTAG
>DASUFG010000575.1:0-4553 GCA_036274715.1 Agriterribacter sp. | reverse complement strand
CACTTTATCTTTTTGATACCAGGCAATACAATTAAGCGGTTCCATACAGTAGTGCGCCTGGTAGGGCGTTTGATAAATTACATCAAGTTTTTTTGCAGCTCCGTCGATGATGGATTTGGGATCACCCTGCGTGCTGAATACTAAACCTTCCTTTGTGGTAAGATATTCTTCCTGTCGTTTGTAGATGTCACCTGTATTTACATGTTCAAATCCGCTGTCATCCCATTCCACTTTTAACGCCTTTCTTCCCTGCATGGCAGCCCACGAGGTGTCGGCCACCACCGCCACACCTTCCCGTGCACTGTTAAATACAGTCATGGTTACCTTAAAAACACGTTTAACGCCGGGAACTTTTAATGCTTCCGTATCATCAAAGCTTTTTAATACGCCCCGCAGTCTCGGATTGCGTTCCACTGAAGCATACAACATACCCGGCAGCTTTTTATCGAGCCCAAAGATGGCTTTGCCATTTGTTTTTAAGGGGGTATCCGGCCTGCGAAGCGGTTTGCCGATCAATTTATATTCGGAGCGGGTTTTGAGCTTCACTTCTTTTGGGGCTTCCAGTTTGGCCGCATCAACAACCACCTTCCCGTAATTCAATTTTTTTCCGGAAGGCTTGTGGATTACATGTCCCGCTTCTGCATAACATGCAGTTGCCGGAACACCCCATTTTGCAGCGGCGGCTGTTATCAGCATTTCACGGGCTGTGGCACTTAACTTCAGTAAATTCTTGTACGAACCGCGTACAGTTGAACTTCCGCCTGTAACCTGGCTGCCATACTTTTTATTGTCGCCTGGCGCGAAAGCAATGTTCACATCTTCTAAATTCACTTCCAGTTCTTCAGCGATGATCTGCGGTACAGCCTGGTAAGATCCTTGCCCCATTTCGGCACGATGGTTCAGTATGGTAACCTTGCCGGCAGTGTCGATACGTATCCACGCGTTGAGTTCTATTTCTTTATCTATGTCTTCCGCATGTACAATCCTGGCTTCTTTGCCATTTGCGGGAAAATAAAATCCTAACAGCAGCGCTGTTCCGGTTAGCCCGGATGAGCGAAGAAAATTTCTTCTTGATAAAGCCTTCGTTGTCATAATCTTTATATTTTTTTAATAGCGCTTTAAAATGTGGGCGGGATGCATTTTAGCATTTTCTATGTTGATCAGGGTCTTTTACTTTTGCGGGTCAATCTTCATTTCCCCGGCGCATAACCGCCCTTTTCAATCCATGTATCCCATGCTGCAACAAATGCATCATAGCTCAGTGGTGGTGGCATTCTTCCCTCACCCATGTTCCAGCCGGCTTTTACCAATGTGTCGCGTGCATGTTCCAATAATTGTTCTTTATTCTTATTCCCGTTTTGTTTGTAGTCCATTATTTGCACCGCCAGTTCATGCGCTGTTTTTCCCTCGAACACCATCTTCATATCGGCCGGGGGTAGTTGCCATTTTGGATTTCCCGGTGGCGTATGTGCGCCAGCCACATTTGTTGGTTGATGACAATTGGCACATTTCAACGCATATATGCCTTTTCCATCTTCCCCGCGTTGAACATTCATAATATGCGCATGGCTGTCGTCTCCCTGCAAAGGCTGGTCGCCGGCAGGATGGCAATTCATGCATCTTGGGCTCATCAACACTTTATACACCTCCATAAAGGCCTGTACCGATTCAGCGCTGTCTACATTAACCACTGTACGCTTAATGTCACCAGTAAAATCAGTTTCGTTTTTAAAAGCCGAACTGGTGACTACAATTACAGAAAGAATAATCGCTATTGCAATAATGGCTTTCAAAGGAAAATAACGAGCTGCTCTATTTGTTGAATGCTGTTTCATGGTAATCAGTTTAAAGCCTATCGGAGTTTGTGTTACTTTTTGGCACTGCCACTACGTTGCAGCTCTGCAGCCAAATGAATGGCTTTACGGATGCGGAGATAAGTACCGCAGCGGCAAATATTTCCTGCCATGGCATTGTCTATATCCTTATCGGTCGGATTGGAATTTTCCCGCAACAAAACGGCCGCCGACATGAGCTGGCCCGAATGACAATAGCCGCATTGTGGTACATCAATTTCCTGCCAGGCAACTTGCAAGGGGTGATCGTTATTTTTTGAAAGGCCTTCAATGGTTACCACTTTTTTTCCTTCGGCACGCTTTACCCGTGTAACACAGGAACGAACCGCTTCACCGTCCAGGTGAACAACACATGCGCCGCATTGCGCAATACCACAACCATACTTTGTTCCTGTGAGGCCAATAATGTCCCTGATCGCCCATAACAATGGCATATCAGGGTCTGCATCTACCTGGTAATTTTTTTGATTGACATTTAATGTGATCATAGCAGAAACATATGTAAATGAAAAATAGTTTTTTGCTTTCGTGAGAACCTTAAGCCTAAGTTACGCTTAATTTCGTGCCTGTTTTACACAAGAACTTCTCGCGCCCCTTTTTTTACTGATCCACCTTGTTTGCTAAGATTTAATCCGGAAATAAAAGGTTGATCATAAAAACGTTTACCGGTAGCCTTGTACAATGCGTTTGCCAATGCGGCAAAAACGGGCGGAAATGCCGGCTCGCCCATTCCGGTGGGATCAATGTCATTCTGTACGAAATGCACATCAATGGCTCTGGGCGCTTCATGATGCCGAATCATACGATAAGCATGAAAATTGCTTTTTTCCGGAACACCATTTTTAAATGTCATCGCCCCAAACAGCGCATTGCCAATGCCATCTACAATAGCGCCTTCCGAAAGGTTGGTGGCAGCATCGGGGTTCACTACAATACCACAGTCGACGGCGCAGCACACCCTGGGTATGGTGAGTTTCGTATTTTCAAACTTCACGTCAAGTACTTCGGCAACGTATGTATTATGACAGAAATAGGCCGAAACACCCCGGTGAGTACCCGGTTGCGTTTTCCCCCAGCCCGATTTTTCACGCACAAGTTTCAGTACACCTGCATAACGACTGGCATCGTAATCATTCTCTTTACCTATTGGTTTTTTCATGGCCCTATCCAACAGCTCAAGCCGGAATTCGATCGGGTCTTTACCAGCTGCTTCTGCCAGTTCATCCAGGAAAGATTGCTCGGCGGCGGCGATGAAATTGGACCGGGGTGCACGGAAGGATCCCTGGGTGATATTAGAATTTATGGTCCAGCTTTCGGCCAGGTAGTGGTCTACCGCACCAGCAGGAAAACGGTTTGCCTCTAATGGATTTTCGGGAATGCCACCGGCTTTTACATGAAAACCAACCAGGCTATTGTTGGCATCCAATGCAGCGCGATAATTTACACTGTACATGGGGCGGTATATGCCGGATGTCATATCATCTTCCCGCATATACATGAGTTTCACTGGTGCTTTTATTTTTTGGGAAATAAGCGCCGCTTCAATGAGGTAATGCGCATAGGATTTTCGACCGAACCCTCCACCCAGGCGCATGATTTGAATATCAATTTTTTCAACAGGCATTCCCAGCCTGGAAGCCAGCGCCCTTTCTGTGAGTTCCGCCTTCTGCAGCGGTCCGGCCAATTCGGCTTTTTCCGGTGTAACATGCGCAAAAAAGTTGAGCGGTTCCATGCAATTGTGTGCCAGAAAAGGCCCGGTATAATTGCGTTCTATAATGCGTGCCGCATTCTTAAAAGCGGTTTCCGGATCGCCGTCTTTACGTTCAACCTTTGCCGGTTTGGCCATCATTTCAGCCATTCGTGCTTTGTGATCATCGGTGCTTTCCAAACCCGCCGGAATGGTTACTGTTTGTGCTGGACCACCAAAGCCTTTCCGTTGTATCGTTTGATCCGAAAATGGCTCCCAATCAATTTTTAATGCCTTCTTTGCATTCATCACCTGCCAGGTGGTTTTGCCCACCACCGCCACTACCTCGTTGAATGTACAGGTATCAAAAAATTGCCGCTCGTAATCATCATTAAAAATCTTCACCGTAAAAATATCCTTTATGCCAGGCATCGCTCTTGCTTCCCCATCGTTCACGGATTTTAATTTCATTCCGAAGGCCGGAGAATGAACAATCATGGCGATAAGCATGCCTTCACGCTTAATGTCTATTCCGTAAAGCGGCTTTCCGCTCACCATTTTTGGAACATCTACATTTTTCCGGGAAGTACCGATAATTTTAAAGTCCTTTTTATCCTTCAGTTTTATATCCGAGGGCACCGTGATTTTTGCAGCGGCCGAAGCCATTGTGCCGTAGCCGGCCGACTTACCGCTTTTTTTGTGATGAAGTGTACCTGTTTCTGTAGTGATCTCATCAACCGGTACGCCCCAGGCCTGTGCAGCAGCTTCGCGGAGCATTTGCCTGGCCGTTGCTCCTGCGGTTCTCAATGTTTTCCAACTGGTGCGGATGGCCTGGCTGCCACCGATATACTGCCGCGTGTATAGTTTGGTGTTTAAGGGCGCTTGTTCAACAATTACCTGCTTCCAGTCTATATCGAGTTCCTCGGCTACGATCATAGGCATGGCCGTTTTTACATTTTGCCCACCTTCCGGGTTTGGCGACATGATCGTTACCATACCATTTTCCGCGATCT
>DASUFG010000574.1:0-3817 GCA_036274715.1 Agriterribacter sp. | reverse complement strand
TTTAAGATTTTCAATTGAATAAAAATAGCCCCTCTTATGCAACATGCCAAAGGCATTTTATAACCAATTCTCTGAATTAATCCCGCAGCCGAAACGATTAAGAACTGATTGTAGATTAAATAGATTTTATTACAGCGGAATATGGGCTCCTATTTGCCATCAACATAAAAGAAAAAACCCTTGTCGCTTTCCCTTTTGTCCTTTCACCTCTACGGCCTAACAATTAATATTGATGAAAAGCCTGCGAAACAAATTCTAAAACATCGGGCAGCGCCGTACGCCAGTAGGTCCAGTTGTGAGCACCATCGCGTGTACGGAACTCGTGGGGTATTTCTTTTTTCCGCATGGCAATATGCACCAATGAATTGCCTTCAAATAAAAAATCATCATCACCGCAATCAATGTACCAGCGTACCGATTTCTTCAGGCTGTCGGGAACATTATTAACGAGCTGCAAAACACTTTGGCGGTTATAATATCCTTCAATTTCTTTATCCGTAATTCCGGGCGTTTCTTTCGTTAGTCGTGTTTTTGTATCTTCCATAGTAAGTGGACCGGTTCCGGCGCTTAACGGGCAGGCAGAAGAAAACAGTTCGGGGTGATGTAAAGCGTAGGTAAAGGTACCGTCGCCGCCCATGGATAATCCTGAAATAGCGCGATAGCGTTTGTCGGCTTTTATGCGGTAGGTTTTCTCCACATAAGGCATCAACTCCTGGAAAAAGAAATCTTCATAGCGCCAGGTTCCGGTGGCGCTATTGGAATAACCGCGCCGTGTGGTATTGGCATCGGGCATAACAATGATCATGGGTGTTGCCTTGCCTTCGCTGATGGCTTTATCTGCAATATGCTGCACCTCGCCAAACTGCACCCAACCTGTTTGATCGTCGCCGCCGCCATGCAATAAATACAATACCGGGTAGTTGCGTTGCGAGCTTTCATATCCTGCGGGAAGATAGATAGCAAACTTCCTGTCCATATTGAGGATCTTACTTTTCATGGAAAGATCATCAAACACTTTGCTGTCCTGCGCCGTTGTTGCGCCGGAGCAAATAAGAAGAGAAAAGATGAAGAGCAATTTTTTCATACAGCATGTTTCATTAAAAATAGGGAGAAAAACTTATAAAGTTTTGGGGAAGCTTTTCATTACCACCCGTTTTTATTCGAATACTACTCACCGTGTTTACATTATTTTAACCAAACGGTTTGAGTAAAAGCACCGTTAACTGCTGCATCCCAGGCTTCCAGACGTACCCATTTCCTGTTGGCGAGTGGCATGGACAATTTAAATTTTTGTTTTCCGAATGGAAGGGTATTATTGAGGTTTATTTTATGCCTGAATACTTTTATACCATCGCCCGATATGATTTCCACGAACTGCATGGGGAATGTCCATTGCAGGCTGAATGAAACGTTGGCGTTTCCATTCTTGCCCAGTACTGCCGTATCGCCAGCCTGTTTATTATTCACTATAAAGGAAGGAATCAATACCTCACCCGTAGTTGAAAAAAACCGGCCTTCGTGCAATACATCAATGATATTTTTCCAACCTTCATTATAAGTTGGTAGTTTGTTTAACTGCAAATAATTCACGTTGAGATGGGCGTACATTTCATTCTCCTGTTCAATCGTGAACAGGTCTGCCTCGGCTAATACTTTTTTTGGTAATCCCCAATTATTCATATCATCCATCAGGTCCAGCACTCTTTTACCCAGGCGCGGTTGCGAGAGATCGGCTGGCATCGCCTTCCAGGCAGCGCCTAAAAACCGGTCTGATTTAAAAATTTCGTCTCCCTTATATTTATCAGGATAACCGGTTGATCCTTTGGTTCTGGCATGTGCTGTCCATGCCAATCCGTTTTCTTTTTTTAACAAATCGAGCATTTCCGCAGCATTACTTACACGGTATACCTGACCATATGCGGGATGCTCAGACACAAAGGGTTGATCTCCATTGCGCGACATGATCCAATATACGGGTTTAGGAAAAAATTGCAACCAATGCCCACCAAAAAACTCGTTGGGCTCCTCTCCCGGTAACAACAAAAAGCTGTTATCAGAAAGCTGTTTGCATTGTTCAAATAAAGCATGCAATTCTTTTAACCTCTGTTCGTCCGGGCCTTTGGGATGAGCCGTGTAATGAAACTCAGCAAGGTGAACAATGTCAATCCCCGTTTTCTTAAACACATCCACAAAGCTGGGCGCTTCCGGTACGGGTTTACCTGCCAACACCACTTTCATCACAAACTCATTATGAAAATGGCTCGCCATTGTTTTATGTCCCGGCAACGCTACGTAGCGATCATTGTGAGTAAACTGCTTTACGTGCTCCAGCAAAACAGAGGGTTCTCCAGTGCCCAGTAAACAAAAAAAGTTCAATCGCTGCTGCGTATTTGGTGGCGCATTAAACCAGGGTACAAAACGATTATCACCCATCAAATCCTGCCGTATACCCAAACCATAACCTTGTACCATATCCCGGTACCGGTTACCATACCAGGTGAACTTGAGGTTGAATGCTTCATCGAGCGGGTAAAAATATTGGTGTGGCGCAGGAAATACTGCGATGCTCCCGGTTTTGGTTTCCCCTATAATAGTGCGGTATTTAACTGCTTCATTTCTGCTACTATCGTTAAATTTAGGCTCAATGCGCTGCATTTTTTCATACACATCACTCCATGAAATATGCTGCCACTGCATATTCTTACTGATCAATCCGGCATCATACACAATAGCTGTAGAATCTATTGGAGTAGTAATAACGGCCGCTATATTAACCAGCGGACTACCATTATACAGCGTAATTTCAACTGTACCTGTAAACCCCGGCACGGTTACCTCTCCCAACCTTATTACTGTTCTGCTACCCTCGCTGCTAATGGCTGCTGCCGTTTTTCGAATGGTTGCTATGTAAGATTGATGTGGCTTTAAGGGAACTTTGTCAAAAAAAATATTCCACCCGTTTTGAGATATAAGATCCCGCTTACCGATGGTAATTACAAACACGGGATCAACTTCTTTCACTATGCTTTTTACCAATCGACCCTCCGATACATCCATACTTTGAATCAAAGGCTGGCCGTTAGTCAAATTCAAAACAATCTGGCCTGTTTCCTTTTTGCCCGTAACCCATGAAACAGAAAAACCGGAATCTGTTACCCGGACTTTCGCTTTGTTTTTAGTATCAAAGGCCTGCAGGTTAACCAGTTCCTGGGAATACAGTCCCATTGAATGTGTTAGTAAACTGATAATGAATAGATATTTCATGGCAAATTGTTAGTGCTGTTATTTCATCCTGCCCAAAACCTGTTTCATTGATATTATCGCGGTATTTGATGGATCTACAATGACCCGGATGAAAGCTTTCCACCAAACATCGGCAAAAACAAATTAAATACAATTTCATTAGATTGCTTGATCAAACCAATATATATACAATAATAGAAGCCATGAATTTCAAAGCCCTTAACGTTATTCTCGCTATATGCTTAATGAGCAAATCACTGGCTGCAAAAGACTATCCGGCTTCATTATTTGGAATTGCTTCAGACGGCATAACACTTAACACCCGCTCCATTCAATATGCAATAGACTACATCAATATAAATGGTGGCGGACGGTTGGTTTTTTATGTAGGCAAGTATCTTACAGGATCTATTCACCTTAAATCGAATGTTACCATACAACTGGAAGAAGGCGCTGTATTACTGGGTTCCGTTAACCCAATGGATTATGATAAAAAAATATTCACCGCACTTATTTTCGCATACGATCAGCAAAACATTGGCATCACCGGAAAAGGTATTATTGAGGGACAGGG
>DASUFG010000573.1:0-5329 GCA_036274715.1 Agriterribacter sp. | reverse complement strand
CCTGTTATAGTCAAAATAATTGTATATTTATAATTATTAATATATATATTATATATATAGGTACATTCGTAAAAAAGAACACTAAAACACCTTTGACTGTAATGAGTTTAGCAAACTTCTTGAGAATGCTTATGGCGTTTGTAGTCCCTAAGCCGGAGAAAAGCTCCCATACTCGTTTTATTTTTCGGCGATGGAATTTGGGTGATGTAATAATTTTAACAACACGGGCAGTAGTACCAGGTTGGTTACCGTAGCAGAGAGCAGGGTAAGCGAAGTGAGCCACCCCAGGGCTTTCGTACCACCAAAATCACTGAAAATAAAAATGCTGAATCCGGCAATTAACACCAGGGAAGTATAAATGATACTGATGCCCGTATTGTGAATGGTTTGTAAAATAGTAGGGTTTACCATATTATTATTAGCCGGCAGTTCCTGCCGGTAGTTTACCAGGAAGCGGATGGTTACATCGATAGCGATCCCCAATGCGATGCCGAAGATTAATACTGTGGAAGGCTTAAGGGGCACGCCCACCCATCCCATAATGCCTGCCGTAAGCATGAGCGGAATAATATTGGGAACCAGCGAGCAAATCAGTATACGAACCGACCTGAAGAGATAAAGCATACAGAGCGCGATCAATAAAAAGGCCCACATAATGCTTTCCCGCAGGCCATTAATAATAAACCGGCTTCCCTCCAGGAACGTAACGCTGGTGCCGGTAAACTGGATATTATATTTGGTAGAATCAAAAAGCTGGTCCGATCTCTTTTTAATGTCGGCGAGTATGGCCGGCAATTCTTTGCTTCCTACATCTGCCATATTCACACTAATGCGGGTTTTTTGCTTGCTACTGTCCATAAACGCATTCATCAACTGCTGAAAGGCATTGTTTGACTGCCCGGTATCCCTTTTAGCTTTCAGGTAATCATTTACAAAAGCGCCATCAAACGCATTAGGCAAGGCATAATTAAGGCTGTCGCCGTCGTAAAATCCCTGTTTCGCAAATTTTAACCCTTCTGCAAGCGATAAAGGCCTTGCCATTTCGGGTTTGGCGGCAATATATTGTGACAGGGAATCAATACGTTGAAAAATATCGAGGGCCCGCATACCCACAAACCCATACTTTTTTTTGGTATCCACAATGATCTCGAGCGGCATAATTCCTTTAAAATTTTTTTCAAAAAACTTGAGATCAGTATAAATCTTATCTGTTTGGGGTATATCATCCACCATATGCCCAACCGAAACCAGTCGCACAATGCCCGACACTGAAAACACCACCACCAATGCGGAAACAATATAAATGGTACGGGTATGATTAAACACCCATTTCTCTATGCGGGTAAGTACCTTATCCAGCCATTGGGTATCCAGGTATTTTATATGGCGCTCTTTGGGTGCAGGCAAATAGCTTAAGATGGCGGGTATGGCAATCAACGAAATAAAAAATATTGCCATGATGCTTATACCTGCAACCATGCCAAACTCATTTAATATAGCGCTTTTAGTTAGGGCAAAAACGGCAAAACCAATAGCGGCAGCAATATTGCAAAACAGGGTAACTATACCCATCCGCCTTACCATCTCCACCAAAGCCTCGTGTTTTTCTTTTGTGTCTTGCCACGAAGTATGATATTTATTGAGAAAGTAAATACAGTTGGGTATGCCAATTACCACAATAAGCGGTGGTATTAATGCGGTGAGTAAACTAATATTGTAACCGAAGAGATGCATGATACCCATGCTCCAAATAACCCCGGTAATTACAACGCCCAACGACAGCACCGTGGCGGTTAACGACCTGAAAAAAAGCATGAGTATCGCTGCCGAAATAAGAATAGAACCAATCAAAAACCAACGCATTTCCTTTTCAACCTTTATTGCCATGTTTGTTCTTATCAGTGGCAGTCCACTGATGCGCATCTCAATATTGTGCTTTTCTCCAAAAGCATAGGTGAGGGCTTCAATGTCTTTGATGACTTTTTCTCTTCCCTTAGAGCCCAACACATCTTTATTGATTTTTACTCCGATCAGGTAGGCCTTTGTTTGTGGGTTAAGCAATAGCCCTTTATAAAAAGGGAGAGAGTGAAAAACCATAACGGCACTATCCAGCCTGCTTTGAGATACCGGAAGTGGGGGAAATACGGGCTTTACATCCAACTTTTGGGTGCTGTCGTTTTTTACCAGGTTAATCGCTCCTGCCACACTGAGCACTCCCTCCACCTGATCTACCAATTTTAATTTTTTGCACAACTCCGCATAGTCATTAAAAACGCTTTCATGAAACAAGCTATCGGTTTTACAACCAATGACCAGCGTGTTACCATCATCGCCAAACTGTTTTTTAAACGCCAGGTATTGTTTGTACAACGGGTTGTCGACAGGAATGGTTCTCACAAATTCATAACTGATATGCACTTTGAGGGCATGATACAACATGAAGGCGGTGGCACCAAATAGAGTAATCAGCAGGACCAAACGATATCTTAGAATAAACTGTCCGAGTTTTTGCCACATGATATGGTATTGAATTTTTGGAATGTGCAAAGAAACTTATTTTTTTCGGGGGGTGATGATTTTTTTGGTATGATATGAGATGGACCCGGCATCATAACGCCATGATATTTTATGGCTTAGCTTTATATTTTATCATAAACATGGTTCATACTACAAAGGGCATTGTATTGCGCACCGTTTCCTACGGCGAAACTTCGGTAATTGTTTTGTTGTATACAGAACTTTTCGGACTGCAGTCTTATATCGTAAATGGAATACGCTCCTCTAAAAAAAGTACCATGAAAGCGAACCTGTTTCAGCCTACTTCGATATTGGAGATGGAGGTATACCACAATGAATTGAAAAACCTGCAGCGCATAAAAGATGCGAAGTGGCATTATATTTACCAGCACATCTTCTTTAATATCCCTAAAAACACGGTAGCCCTTTTTATGACCGAATTAATACAAAAAGTAATTCTCCAACCAGAACCCAACCCGGATCTATACCACTTTATTGAAGATTCCTACATACAATTGGACCGGGCAGATTCAAAGGTTTCCGCCAATTTCCCGTTATATTTCGCCCTTCATTTTACCGCCTTTTTTGGTTTCAGCATTCGGGATGACAATGATCCTTCTAAAAAAATACTGGATTTGCAGGAAGGAGAATTTGTAAAAAATATTCCACACCATCCGTATTACGTGGAGGAACCTTCCAGCAAGACGCTTTCGCACCTGTTAAAAGTGATGCATCCTGATGAATTGCTTGGGGTAACATTAAATGCAACTGAGAGGCGCCAACTGCTTGATGCCATGCTGCATTTTTACGCCCTTCATATCAATGATTTTGGAACTATGAGGTCGCTACCCATACTTAAGGAAATATTATCATAACACCGTTTGTACGGGCGGGGCTTTTGTTTTCCGGTAATAAAGTTTCTCACCGCTGCGTATAGGCTTTTCAGATATCATTCATCATTTGTGGTAACATTTCGCTATTTTTGAAGACAAATGTCCTGGAAAGGGATTCTATATATATCAAGTTACAGAATTTGTGAGAGCAGTTGGAAGTATTGAAAACCATTTATTTTTATTTCAATATAGTTATTCTGGTTTATGTTATTATGCCCCTTGTATAATAACTAATTTCGATACCGGGCCCATTATACGGGTTGCTCCTGATCAGGATAATAGTGTGCACTTTAATTTACTGTAACATCATTCCCTCTGGCCAGGCATTATTATTAACTATTTAATATATGCCAAAATATGAGTTGTAGCAGCTGCGGTACCAATACCGGGGGCAAGCCCAATGGATGTAAAAGCAATGGAGGATGTAGTACGGGCGGATGTAACCGGATGAACGTGCACGACTGGCTAACAAATTTGCCACTGACCGACGAAGACAGCGTGTGCCGCATTGTGGAAGTTTCCTTTAACAATGGCAGCAGAAAAGATTTTTACCGCAATAACACGGTTCACCTGTTTGAAAAGGGTGAAATGGTAACGGTAGAAGGGGTAAGTGGCTTTGATGCGGGTGAAGTGAGCCTTACTGGTGAATTGGTCCGTTTACAGCTAAAAAAGAAAGGAGCTGAGGAAAATAACCCTGAAATAAAAAAAATACTACGCAGGGCCGGCGATCGCGACCTTGAAATGTGGAAGCAAAACAAAGCCCGCGAACCTGAGGCGCTGATGCGGGCAAGATCCATTGCCAAACAGTTGAAACTGGAAATGAAACTATCTGAAGTGGAGTTCCAGGCAGACGGAAGAAAGGCTACTTTCTTTTATACCGCAGATGGAAGAGTTGATTTCAGGGAACTGATAAAAATGTATGCATCCGAATTTAAGGTGAAAGTTGAGATGAAGCAAATAGGTGCGCGGCAGGAAGCGGCAAAAGTGGGTGGAATAGGAAGTTGTGGCCGTGAACTATGCTGCAGTACCTGGCTTACCAGTTTTAAAAGTGTTACTACTATTGCCGCCCGGTACCAGAATTTAAGCATTAACCAAACCAAGTTGAGCGGGCAATGCGGTCGCCTTAAATGTTGCCTGAATTATGAGTTGGATACTTATTTAGATGCGCTGCAGGGGTTTCCGGAAAATGCCGACATGCTGGAAACTGCGAAAGGCAATGCATTGTTAATTAAGAAGGATATTTTCCGCAACCTGATGTGGTATATATTACCGGATAGCAATAAGCACTACCCTCTTTCGATCGAAACAGTCAGAAAGATTAGAGAAATGAACCAAAAGGGTGTAAAACCCGAAGCGCTGGTAACAGAAGAAGTCATTGGCAGCAAGCCTAAAGAAGTGGAACCGGAATTTGTTGACGTAGTAGGACAAATCAGTTTACGCAGCCTCGAAAAGAACGACAAAAAAAGAAAATTCAAGGAAAGAGACCAGAGAGAGCAACGAAATCAAAGAAGCCAACCAGGAAGAAACCGTGATGGGAGAGAGGGAGCAAATTCAAGAAACATTAACCGTCCACCGCAGCCGCAGCAACGCCCACCGCAACAGCAACAACGGCCCCGGCCTCAAATCAGGAAAGACAAAGACAAGGACCAATCGAATGGGCAATAATATTGAAGAAAGGCGAAGATCAGGGTATCGCACAGAACCTGGCGACTGCAATCCTCGCCTTTCTTGACCTACCTGCTCCATTTCTCAAACGATCATATCTGGAGCTGCTTATCTCAATTTAATTTTATACCCCTTCCAGCCATACCAGGCTACTACAATAAAACAAAGCAGTGGAATGATATAAGCCTTCGCCGTTCCGTTTTCGGATAATAAACCCATGAAATAAGGCATTAAGGCCCCGCCCACAATTGACA
>DASUFG010000572.1:0-6324 GCA_036274715.1 Agriterribacter sp. | reverse complement strand
TTTCATAAAACTTTTTTTCTTCTTTGCCCCCATTATAGGTGAGCAACATTTTCTCGAGCGAAGGAAATTTAAGCAAACGTGTCACACTTTCCACTTCTGGCATATCTTCTTTTAGTCCCCACGCAGTAGGTGCGGAAGTGGCGGCCCACGGTTTTTCTTTCACCGTACCGAGCTGGCCCGCCTGGGTGCCAACACGGTAAATCCTTTCCGCGTTCCTGTGCTGGGTATCATAGCCCAGTTCACTAAAAATATAAAGCATCACAAGCGTGCAGGTCGCAAGTCCTGTTGCGAGTCCAAAAATGTTGATGAACGAGAACACTTTGTTCCGCTGCAAATTCCTGAAGGCTGTTTTGAAGTAATTGCGGACCATCACTTTGTTTTTAGATAGACGTAAGACATTATTGTTTGTATACTTTATGCATGAACTACAGGTCAACACCTGTGCCAGCACGCAACTATTTGATATTCATTTGTTAAGGAAATTCCTTTAGGAAAAGGTGTGCGATACCGAACGAGGCCTGTACGAAAACGGACAGTGAGGGTGGACCTTATTCCGTTATTGTGCGCAATCGAAATGCGGCTTGAGGATTCCGGTTTACATTTTACTCCGTTCTTAGGTGTGCTTTTAGAGTAGATGATCGGCATTTGTAATGCGAAAAATTAATGCAGCTAAGCCAGGTAGTTGCTCACTTTTTGGGCAATAAAGTTTTTTACACTTTGCCAGTTTTGATTTTTCAGACTGATAGGTTCTTCACCTTCTTCCGCGTCGGCAAAATAGGTGAGCGCTTGCGGTACAGTGATTAATAAATTTTGTTTTGCGTATTTCTCTTTGTGAAAATGGATAAAATCTTCCACGGAATAATGCTTTAGCAACTCAGCGATATCCCAGAAATCCTTCTTCTTTGCCCGGCCAAGAACTGCCTGAACGTTCATCGCAATAATATCTTCTGGTGAAAACATCCTGATTCCATCAACCAGCGATTCCTTTCTGATTAAAGGGTGGCGGTGGCGGATGATATCTACTTTAAGTTCATCTATAAAGCCAAAAATGCCAAAGCGTGGGGTTGTTGATCTGTTGAAAAATGAATTTTTAAATTTTTTTTCGAGCGCGTTGGTTACAACATTGTTGTCAAATGCTTTGGCACAAAATAAATCAAGGTCTTCAGACTTCCGGTGGCCATACAATAACGATAATGCCGTACCACCAACTAACGAAAATTCGTTTAGCTCGTTTAGCTCCATTAATTGTTTTAATATGGAAAAAGCCCTGGGTTCAACTGTCTCAAGGTGTAGCATCTGAAATCTTTAAGCGGTTTGTTGATGACTGCACTGGCAAGGTACATCGTAGTTTCAGGTAAAAATTTTGCATTCAACAACGCCTGGGCTACCTTTTCATCACCATAATAACGCCGGCAGTTGCGTATGTCTTGCACATCGCCGCGTTCAAATACCCGTTCAATTACAAAATTGGCTTTGGCATCGTAGTCGATATTTTCAAATACCACGTCCCAAAAAATACGTTTATTAAATATGGGTTTTTCTTTTTTTGCCATGGCATAAAGATAAGAATCGTTAGGCAACGCCTGCAGTTTTTTAAACCTAAGGGTATAAATCTTTACGGGCTTGCTACACGGTCTATTCGTCTGCCGATGCAACTCCCAGTTTTACGAGTTGTTCCTTTACGTTGGCCAAAAGGGTGAAACCGGTTACGATGCCTTTTTTGTTTCTTGAAAATTGTACTTCATCAATGGAGTTCTCATCTATAAAAAAGTGATCATCCGAATAGGGTTTCAGTTCAATTTTATTTCGACCAGGCTTTGCAAATAATTTGTCGTTTTCCATTTCAATTCTTATCGTGTCTTTATTTGAGCTCAGATATACTCCTTCGTATTCCTTTAATAATTTTTCCTTTAATATTACCGGTTGGTACCTGAACTTTTTTTGTGAAAGAAGCCAACTGTATAAGCTGTCGTTATTATATGTTGCTTCCCAGCTATTGTGGGTGGCTTCGGGGTATATGGTAAACTTTACCGAGGTATTATACGGTTTCAAAGCATCTATCATATTCCGGGATGCCGCTAAAGGCACTACATCATCTTTGGCGCCATGAAAACACCATACCGGCATATGTCGCAGTTTCCATACCTGGCTCGTATCGCCACCGCCACATATGGGAGCGATAGCTGCAAATTCATCGGGATATTTTTCCGAAAAGTCCCATGTACCGAACCCACCCATGCTTAACCCGGTAAGGTAAACCCGGTCATTGTCTACCCGGTATTTTTTCTTCAGGTCATACAGCATCGCTTTCAATGTTTCTGACTTCCACCCGGTATTCGGCGGGGCTTGCGGCGACACTACGATAAATGGAAATTGTTTTCCGGCTTCAATGAGTTTGGGAGGACCGTTCACTTTTATCTTTTCAAGGTCATCTCCGCTTTCCCCGGAGCCATGTAAGAAAATCATTAAAGGCCATTGCTTCGCCGTATCGGTAGCATATCCCTGCGGGAGATATAAAAGGTAATGGGTTTCCTGGATAAACTTTTCGGCAGTTTGTTGAGCGTTGGTGTATGCTAATAAAAAACAACATACAACAAACAACACTGGCCTTTTATATTCAAGCTTTTTCATTTTCATTTTTAATGATTTAGATGTTTGTGTAGTACCGGCATTCATTCTGAAATTTTTTTATTGGAGAAATCACTCCGTGCGTAAAGATTCAACCGGGTTTGCCAGTGCTGCCTTTATCGCCTGGAAACTTACCGTACACAGCGTAATGATCATGGCTCCAACGCTTGCGGCAATAAAAATCCACAGCGAAATATCAGTACGGTAATCATATTTCTGCAGCCACTCATGCATGAAATACCAGGCGATAGGCACGGCAATACAACAGGAGATGATCACCAGTACCACAAAGTCCTTCGATAACATTCCCCATAGATTTGATACCGATGCACCCAATACTTTTCGCACACCTATTTCTTTGGTGCGCTGTTCGGCCATAAATGAAGCCAGCGCGAACAATCCAAGGCAACTGATAAAAACAGCCAGCAATGCAAAAAAAGTGGAGAGTTTGCCAATGCGTTCTTCCGCAGCGAATTTTGCCGCAAACTCGGTGTCGGCAAATTTGTATTCAAAAGGCGCTGAAGGAATATATTTCCTGAATGCTGTTTCAATCTTTGCGATAGATTCTGCCGCGCTTTTGTTTGGATTCAGTTTCAGCACGATCCAGTTTACATTGTTATAATCGAGGAAGTATATGGTTTGTTTTACCGGTTCGTAGGGCGATTGCATCAACATATCTTTAATAACGCCTATCACGGTGTATTTCCTGGCATCATCTCTTTCCCCGGAGGTTACAATGGTTCCTACCGGGTTTTTGATGCCCATGAATTTTACGGCGGCTTCATTCAATACAATGGCAGATGAATCGGTGCCGAACGCTCTCGACAGGTCTCTCCCTTCCTTAAATTGCCAGCCTACCGTTTTTCCAAATTCATGCGTAACCCAGATGGTGGCGAAGTCAGCATCAAGGTTGGGATCTTTCCCGGGCCAGCTAAAACCTCCGTTGTTTGACCATACTCCTGTTAAAGGGCTGGATGATTCCGCCATTTCTTCAATGGCCCCCGCATTTTTAAGATCGGTTCTCAGCACGTCAAATTTTCCATAAAAATCAGGCGATTTCATTTCTATCATCATCACTCCATCCCGGCTATAGCCAATGGGCCTGCTTTTAGAATATTGCACCTGTTTGTATACTACAATAGTCCCGATAATCAGGGCGAGCGAGATCGTAAACTGCAATACCACCAAAACCTTTCGGGGTATAGCTGCAAAACGGCCAACCCTGAAGGTTCCTTTCAATACTTTTACCGGTTGAAAAGAGGATAAGTATAGCGCAGGATAACTTCCCGAAATGAGCCCGGTAACAATGGTAAAACCAATTCCGGTTAACCAGAAGAATGGATTTAAAAAAGGGATGGACATTTTTTTTGCCGCCACGCCGTTAAACCAGGGTAACAGTAATTGCGCAAGACCAACTGAAACGATAAAGGCAATCAACACCACCAGTAGTGATTCGCTGTAAAATTGCCCGATTAATTGGCTGCGTAAGGAGCCAATGGCCTTACGGATACCCACTTCTTTGGCACGTTTTTCGGAACGGGCCGTGCTCAGGTTCATGAAATTGATACAGGCCAGCAGCAATACAAAAATGCCAATAATACCGAATAGCCATACATACTCAATCAGGCCGCCCGTTTGCATTCCGTTATCATCCCAATGCGACCGTAAATGCCAGTCGCGCATAGGATGCAAAAACACCTGGAAATTATATTTCTTCGCATCGGCATCCATTCGGTCCTGCTTCGCGTTAATGATTCTTTTGTTTACTGAGGTAAAGTTGGTGTTGTCAGCAATTTGCACAAAAGCCTGGAACGAATTATTGCCCCATTGCCGCTCCTGTTTGGCTGTTTGTATCCACGGTTCGGAACTCACGTATAAATCCCATGGAGCGATAAATTTCAAATCCCTGAAAGTGGTATTAAAAGGGAGGTCTTCATACACGCCGGTAACTTTTACATCCAGGTGGTTATCGATCTTCATCATTTTGTTTAAAGGGTCAGTATCTCCAAAAATGGCTTTAGCGGTAGATGCTGCCAGCAAAATAGAATTTGGGTCTCGTAATCCATCCTGTGTGCCTTTCAGCATTTTCAAGCCTAACAACTTCCCGCCATCCTTATCCATATAAATGCCGGGTATGGATAATTTTTTATCTCCTTTACTAAGAATGTGTCCGCCCTGCCAGGAACTCATTACCACATAGGTAAAATCACTCCCAAAACTTTTTTGCAATTCTTCGCCTATCGGAAATGGCATCGCTTCACCGGAATATATCACGCCATTTGAAGTACCGTGCTGCATGACCTGGGCAATGCGATCGTAGTTTTTATGGTATTTATCAAACGACAATTCATCATAAATCCACATGCCGATCAGCATCGCTACTGTCATTCCGATGGCGAGGCCGGCAATATTGATTATGGAGGAAACCTTGTTCCTGGCCAGGTTTCGCATAGCGATTTTGAAATAATTTTTAAACATATAAGAAGTTTGTTGTTTTAGGTATCAGGTGTCAGGTATCAGGTATCAGGGTGTGAGTCGTTAGCTATCAGCCATCAGCAATCAGCAATCAGCGATGGGCAATGAGCATACTCATCATTTCAAATCTTCAACCTGCCCACCGGCAGGAGGGTCTTTAAATTTTAAACCTCCATTCACTCTGTTCTCAAACTTTCCACAGGATTTGCCATTGCCGCTTTGATGGATTGGAAACTGATGGTCAACAATGCAATCAGCATCGCCGCGGCCCCGGCGGCCAAAAATACCATCCAACTCACCGGTATGCGATAGGCGAAATCCTCCAGCCACCCGTGTACCACAAACCAGGCCAGCGGCCAGGCAATGAGGTTAGCGATCAACACCAGTTTTAAAAAATCCCTGGAGAGGATGCTTACAATTTGTTGCACACTGGCGCCCAATACTTTTCGGATGCCAATTTCCTTTACACGTCTTTCGGCCGAATAAGAAGCCAGTCCGAATAAACCCAGACAGGAAATGATGATAGCGAGCACTGCCAGTATTCCAACCACCTTACTCACCTGCCCATCCGCTTTGTACAGCTCGGCAAAATGTTCGTCCAGGAAGGTATATTCAAAAGGATGCCCGGGAAAGAGTTTAGTCCATACCGATTGCACATACGATATGGCCTCTCTGGCATTTTTGCCATTGATCTTTACCGACATCTCACTAAAACCCCAATCTTTCTGGTTAAAGATGCAGAGCGTTTCAATTTTATGGTGGAGTGAGTTGAAATTAAAATCTTTTGCAATCCCGATAATAGACGCAGCGGAATCCATTCCGCCAAATCCAAATCTTTTGCCAAGCAGGGATTCGAAATCTGCCTTCGGTTCGCCTTTTAATAGCTCCTTTGCCAACGCTTCATTGATGATGTATGTTTTTCCATTTTCGGAAGCATGATCCTTTGAAAAATTCCTGCCTGCAATCAATGGTATTTTGTATAGTGTAAGATAATCCGGATCAACAACCACCTGCGAAGACGTGAGTTCTCTTGCAGGTCCGTTACCATGAAATACAACCCCTGTTTGGTGAAAGTTGTTACCGATGGTTTGATGTGATCCCGTAGTGGCGGCAATTAGAGGTGTGTTGGAGAATTCCGTTTTTAACGCGTCGTATTTTGGACTTGTTACGTCGTCCAGGGGAATAATCATCACCTGGTCTTTATTAAATCCCGGATATTTC